>DDOU01000019.1:6228-8820 GCA_002341825.1 Candidatus Igneacidithiobacillus taiwanensis
GTTGGCCGCGAGGGCGAGGCGTTGTTCCGGCACCCCAGCCTGGCGCAAGCCCTGGACGATGGCCTCGGCACGCTGGGTGGCGAGGTTGATGCCCCCCGGCTGCGGCGACACCCGCACCAGGATCTGCGGCGCCGTTATCCCCTTCAAGGCCCCGGCTATGCTGCGCAGGCGTTGGCGTCCATTGGCCGAAAGCTCACGGTCGCCGGAAAACAGACTGGCTATCGGCAAATCCAGCTCCGTCCCATATTTTCCCTGACGCAGGGTGCCGTAGCTCGCTAGGGCCTGCAGCTGCTGGGGAATCGGTGAGGCTTGCGGGGCGCGCGCGGCAGGGCTGGTGGTAGGTGCCGCGCTGGAATTGGCCTGTAGCTTTGCGAGGCTTTTCTCTTCCTGCTGCAAGGTCTGTTTTTGCTGCTCAATTTCTTGTTGGAGATGGCTGCTGCGGGCGCTCTCCATGGTGCGGTCTGCCAACTGTTGACGCAGCTGGGCGTACTCGGCCTGCAACGACTGATAGCGCTGATTGAGGCTATTCAGTTGCCGCTGCAAGCGCTCTTTTTCTTGGATACTGCTGGGCGCGTGTGCCGCACGTATGCCGTGCACCCGCGCCTCGAATATGGCGCGGTCGACGCCAAACAGCGCGGGATTGGCCTGATCCGCCGTCATTTGCTGTAGATCCTGCTGCAGTCGCGCCGATTCTTGCGGGCTCAACAGCGGCTGCAGGCTGCGCGCCTGGGCATAGGCCTGCTGCAGAGCCATGGTGGTAGCGGTATCCGCCCAGGCCAGGCTGGGCAACAGGAAGAGCGGAAGAAGGAGTAGGCGACGCTTCATGGTTGGCTCTCCTGAAGTTGCTGGCGCGTAGCCGCAATCTTTTCCTGCAGGGAGGCGATGCGATGCTGCAGATCCTTGATCTGGCTCTTGAGCTGCTGATTCTCGTCACTCACCGGGCTTTGATCCAGGTGCAGCTGGATGTTGTCGAGGTGTACCCGGGCGAGCTCGGTCTCGCGTTCGGCAAAGAGATAGTCGCCGCGCTGCTGAGCGGCCTGGGCTGCCGCCAGGGCTTGCTGTGCCGGCGCCAATTGCTGCGCCGTCACCTGCGGCGAAAGGGCAAAGATGCGAACGCGTGCCGCTTGTACGGCAATGGCATTGCTACTGCTCTGTTGCGGGGTGGGCGTCACCATTTGGGCACAGGCACTCAGGCCCATGCCGAGGGCAATGACTACCCCAAGGCGGGGCAAAACCTGACTGAGCAACTTCACCATCCACTCTCCTCTGCACCGCGGTGGTAGGGTAATCCAGCGCGAATACTCCAGGCGCGATATAACTGCTCGGCCAGCACCACGCGCACCACCGGGTGCGCCAGGGTCAGGGCCGAGAGTGACCAACGCCAGTGTGGCCGCAGCTCCGGATCGATGCCGTCGGGGCCGCCAATCCACAGGGTCACGTCCTGACGATTATCGATCCACACATCCATTTTCTGCGCCAGCTCCTCGCTGTGCAAGGCACGACCCTGCACTTCCAGGGCGACGATCTCCGAGTCTTTGCGGCTTGCGGCTAGTAATCGTTCGCCTTCCTCACGTCGCCAACGGGCGGGATCGTACTGGCGACCGCGCTCGGCCAAGGGTAGGCTGCGCCACTCCAACTGCACCGGCGGCAAAATCCGCCGGCTGTATTCGTCGACCGCAGCATGCACCCAGTCCGGCATCCGCGTCCCCAGGGCGAGGACCAGCAGCCGCATCCTTACCCCTCGGTGCCTTGGCTGCGTACCTTCGGCAACTCACCCCACAACCGCTCGATCTGGTAAAAATCGCGGGTTTCCGGGCGCATCAGATGCACCACTACATCCCCCAAATCGACCAGCATCCAATCGCTACCCGCGGCTCCTTCCGTGCCCAGCGGACGCACTCCTTCGCTCCGCGCCTTGTCGACCACGGCTTCGGCCAGGGCGCGCAGTTGGCGATCGGAGTTGCCGGAGGCAATGATCAGGTAATCGGTAACATCGGTCTGTTGGCGTACATCGATGCTTTGGATGTCGATGGCCTTGTGTTCATCCAAGGCGGCAATACTCAAATCGCGGAGAGTTTCGGGGGTGCAGGGCAAGTTTTTGATCCTCCAGATCAGGATTCGTGGTAGAGCCGATGCTGTGCAATATAGTCTAAGACCGTGTCCGGTAACAAAAAGCGGGCACTGCGCCCGCCTGCCAGAAGGCTGCGGATTTGGGTGGCGGAGATTTCCAGGGCGGTAACGGTGTGAAAGGCAATCCTACCCCCGGGGAGCGTCTGCAGCTGTGCGAGCTCCTCCACCCGGCGTTGATAGAGCACTTGGCGCAACACTTCGGGCAATTCCGCCATGGGCCAGCCGGGCCGACCGATGACGATCAGGTGGGTAAGATCGAGAATTTGCTCCCACTCCCGCCAGGTATCGAAGCGCAGGAAGGCGTCCATACCGATGACCATGGCGAAAAAGCCCTCCGGGTTCGTCTCGCGCAGATTGCGCAGGGTATCGACGGTGTAGGAAGGGCCGTCGTGTTCGACCTCGTATGCAAGCACATCGAGGCCCGGCGCCTCTTGCGCAGCAATGCGGGTCATCGCCAGACGA
>DDOU01000077.1:0-127 GCA_002341825.1 Candidatus Igneacidithiobacillus taiwanensis
CCAAGGCCCCGGTCTGCAGCCGCAATTCGATGCCGGGATAGCGGGCGCGGAATCGTGCCAGATGTTCCATGAGAAAATAATTGGCAACGGTGCTACTGGCGGCAATGCGCAGTTGCCCTTCCTGTTG
>DDOU01000077.1:161-3728 GCA_002341825.1 Candidatus Igneacidithiobacillus taiwanensis
CGCAGCAGGGGGAGAAGACTCTCGCCAGCGGGACTGAGACGGATACCACGACCCTCGCGTAGGTAGAGGGCCTCACCGAGGGCCAGTTGTAAGCGCTGCAGACGGCCGGAAACCGTGGGTTGACTGCAGTGCAGGCGGTCGGCGGCGCGCGCCACACCCCCCTCTTCGGCCACCGCCAGAAAGCTCAGCAAATCCTCGGGGTGCAATTTCATCGAGATTTCCGATCAATCAGCAAAAATAAATCCATTGGATCAATATAAGTCAGAGCGCTAGCTTTGCCTACCAGATCTCTGGGGAGGCTCCGTGTCGCTAGCTGCGCAAAAACTGCCCTGGCTCCTGTTTCTTGGCGTTGGCCTTGCCCTCGGCCTTGGCTCCTTTGACGGTGCGGCCGTGCAGGGCATATTTCCGTACCTCGCTGGGGGTGTGGCGACGAGTAGCGATCATGCCCTTTGGACCCTGACCTATTTCATCGTCAATTGGTCGGTAGGGATTACCCTCATGCCCTGGACCACCGCCCGCTTCGGCCCGCGGCGGGTATTCGCGGCGGCTTGTGGTCTTGCTGCCCTCGGTAGCCTGATCAGTGCCAGCACCAGTAACCTCTGGGTTCTTTTGCTCAGCCGCGCCATGGAGGGGATGGCGGCGGGGCTACTGGTTCCCCTAAGCCAAAGCCTCTTCTTGCGTGCCAGCCCGCCGGCGCGCCATGGCTTGGTAACCGTCCTCTGGAGCAACGCCATGCTCGTGCCCTTTTTCGTCGGCCCGGCCATCGGTGGTTACCTTGCGGTCAACTTCGGCTATCGGTGGATCTTTGCCCTGTCGATCCCGATTTGGCTTCTTGCCGCTTGGTTGGGCGCGCGAGCCATCGCCGAGCCGCCGCGGGAGCAGCGGCCACCGGCCTTCGACGCCCTCGGTTTCCTGCTGCTCTACGCCGGGCTGATGGCGCTGCAAATCGTTCTCGACAACGGTGAGCAGGATGGTTGGTGGCACTCTCGTTTCATCCTGCAGACCACCCTCGTCGCCCTCATGCTGCTCGCGCTTTTTGCCTGGCGGGAGGGCAGCGCCACCCATCCTCTCCTGCGCTTTCACTACCTCCGCCAGCGCAACTACTGGTTGGGGCTGCTCTTGCTGTGTTTGGGCTGGGCTCTATTCATGGGCTGGGCCTCTCTTTTGCCCCTCTGGGCGGAAGAAAACCTGGGCTTCAACGGCTGGTGGGGGAGTACCATTCTGCTGCCCATCGGTCTCGCGGCGGTGCCGGTCTCCTCGCTGATGGACCGCCTGCACGGGCTACTCGGCCTGCGCCGCTTGGCCAGTGCCTGCTTCTTGCTCTTTGCCTTTGCCTATGGCCTGGCCTATCTCAGCCCGATGATGAGTCTAGCGGATCTTTTCTGGCCGATTTTCCTCCTGGGGCTCGGGGTGGGCTCGCTCTTTGTTCCCTTCACCCTAATCATCCTTTCTGGAGTTCCCAAAGAAGAAATTCCCTCGGCCAGTACTACCAGTAATTTCATTCGCGTCTTTAGCGCCAATATTGGCGTTACCGTGCTCGAGGTGCTGTGGAGCCGCTGGACGGCGCTGGCGCATGCACAACTGCGCGCCACCCTGCCCGCCGAAGCCGGTATCCCCTTGCCGCAACTGCTGCAGCATCTCGACCAGTTGGCAGCGACCCTGAGCCTAAACAACCTGTTGCGCTTCTCTTTTTGGCTGGCCCTGGCGGCGGCCCTGGTCGCCTATTTCTTTCTCGTGCCGCCGCGCCGTTTGGCCACGGCAACGAAAGATTATGTGGAACTCGAGGAGCGGGAGTTGGGTTCGACCTGAATAGCCGTTGGCTGAGCGAAGCTGATTTCCTGACGCGGGCGGGGGATCTCGATCCCTGCCCGCTCAAGGGCGTCGGCAAGAAGCCAGTGGTACTCGGCTTGGGTTCCGCCAGGGCGCATCAGGGCATCGCGCTCCACCCAAACGATCATCTGACAATCGTAGCCAGCGTCGCCGAAAGCGGTAATCCATAAGCCGGGCTTCTTACCCTCCACATCGAGGGTGTGGGGAGAGCGCTTGGCGGCGGCGATGACGAGCTCGCGCAAGGCCTCGCGGTCGGTACCGTAGGGCACCCGAAAGGGGATGTGCAGGCGCATGGTACTGTCGCTCAGGCTCCAGTTGATGACTTCGCCATTGACGAATTGCGAGTTGGGGATCAGATAATCGACATTGTCGTTACTGCGCACCTGGGTGTAGCGCACGCCCAAGTGGACGACCTCACCGTGCGGACCGTTCTCCTTGATTTGGATGTAATCGCCTACCTTGATGCTGCGCTCCATGAGCAGGATGAGGCCCGAGGCAAAGTTGCTGAAGATGTTCTGCAGGCCAAAGCCGAGGCCCACACCGACCACGCCACCCAGAATGGACAGGCTGCTAAGGTTTACCCCCAAGGTCTGCAGGACGATGAGGGCGCCGAGGGCAAGGAAGACGTAGTAGCCGATGCGCGAAATGGCATAGGCAAGGGCCGGGTCGAGGCGCCGGCTGAGGAGGATGCGGGTGCTGCGCCGCAACCAGCGTGCCCCCCACAAAAGGAGCACGAGGAGGAGGATCAGCTCGATCACCCCGAGGGGCTCGATGGAAATTCCTCCCGGAAATTGGATGGGGCTACGGAACCAGGCCCAAATCTCCTGCAACTGCATCATAACTCGCTAACCACTGACGAAAGGCATACGTATGCGCTACACTGCAGCAAAAATTGTGCACACTCAAGGGTTGCTTTGTGAAAAATTTTGTTGCTGAACCCCTCGCGCAGGCCCTGCAAGCCCTCCAAGAGCAGGGAATTCTGGCGGAAATCCCGGCGCATTTGGATTTTGACCGCCCGCGGCAGAACAAGCACGGTCACCTCGCCAGCAATGTAGCCCTACTGCTCGCCAAGGGCGCGGGTAGGCCGCCGCGGGAGCTGGCGGCGGCCATCCAAGGCGCCTTGCCGGCCTCGCCCTGGATCGAGCGTGTGGAGATTGCCGGCCCCGGTTTCCTCAATTTCTTCCTGCGTCCTGCTGCCTTTCAGCAGGCCATCGCCACGGTCCTCGCGCAGGGGGCTGACTTCGGTCGCCAGCAGCTGGGTAACGGGCAGCGTATTCATCTCGAATTCGTCTCCGCCAACCCCACCGGACCCCTGCATGTGGGGCATGGCCGCGGTGCCGCTTACGGCGCTAGTCTGGCTGCGCTGCTGCGCTTTTGCGGCTACGACGTTTTCTGCGAATACTATGTCAACGACGCTGGGCGGCAAATGGACATCCTTGCCGCCAGCGTCTACCTACGCTACCTCGAATGTGCCGGGCAAAAGTTGCCCTGGCCCTTTCCGCAGAGTGCCTATCGCGGCGACTACGTGCACGAGATTGCGGCACGGCTGCGAGAGCGCGTGGGCGATGCCTTCGTCGCCAGTGCCGCAGGCATGCCCAATTTGGCAGCGATTGAAGATGGTGACGCTGCCATCGACACCCTGATTGCCTACCTCAAGTCGAGCCTGGGCGAGGACTATCGGCCACTGCATGCTGCCGGTCTCGACGAGATTCTGGCCGACATCCGCGAGGATTTGGC
>DDOU01000077.1:3791-4237 GCA_002341825.1 Candidatus Igneacidithiobacillus taiwanensis
CTCGCCGAGGGCGGCTATTGCTATCGTGCCGAGGGGGCCTTGTGGTTTCGTTCCACCGCCTTTGGCGATGACAAAGACCGCGTCCTGCAGCGCGAAAATGGCGCCTATACCTACTTTGCCTCGGATGTCGCCTACCATTTTGAAAAGACCACCCGCGGCTTTACCCAGCTCATCGATATGTGGGGTGCCGATCATCATGGATATATTCCCCGGGTGCGGGCCAGCCTCCAGGCCCTGGGAGCCGACCCCGGCATGCTGGAAGTGCTGCTGGTACAATTCGCCATCCTCTACCGCGGCCAGGAAAAGGTCTCCATGTCGACGCGTGCCGGAGAGTTTGTCACCCTGCGCCAGTTACGGCAGGAAGTTGGCAACGATGCCGCGCGCTTCTTCTACGTGCTGCGCCGCGCCGATCAACACCTCGATTTCGACCTCGAACTGGCCACCAA
>DDOU01000077.1:4315-4548 GCA_002341825.1 Candidatus Igneacidithiobacillus taiwanensis
CCGAGCGGCGCGGTGCCTCTCGATCGTTTGACGGATCCCCGCGAGTGGGAACTCGCCGATTTGCTCTGGCGCTTTCCCGAGCAGGTGGCGAGTGCCGGACGCGACCGCGAGCCGCATCAGATCGCTTTCTATCTCAAGGAGTTGGCATCGAGCTTCCACACCTATTACAACGCCACCCGCATCTTGGTGGAGGACGATGCCCTACGCTGGGCGCGCCTCAGTCTAGCCAATGC
>DDOU01000077.1:4680-5310 GCA_002341825.1 Candidatus Igneacidithiobacillus taiwanensis
CCCGCGGCCGGTGGTGGCAGAGCCCGAGGAGACGGTAGAAGAAGAAATCGCGCCACGACGCGGCGGCAGTGGTTGGATTTGGCTGATCCTGATTGCCTTGCTCTTGCTGAGCGGGGCGGTGTGGTGGTGGATTGCGAGCCTACCCATGACCAAGGGTCAACTGGGTTTGTTTCCGCAGGCGGGTACGGCTGCGCCGGTGACCCCGGCAGCAAGCGCTGTCAGCAAGTTGCCGGCAGCTCCGGTAGCCAGTGTGCAATCGCCTCCCCAGAAGGCTGTTCGCCCAACGACAACCGTCGCTCCCCTAGTCGCGCCTCTGGCTTCGGCGGTCAGCCCCAGTGCGTCCACGAGCAGCACCGTGCAATTCAACTTCTACCACATCTTGCCGCAAATGAAGGTAGATATTCCCAGCGATATCCTTGGCAGCGGGCCGGGTATTCCGGCCGCAGAAACCAGCAGTGCCGCCAGCGGAGGGCCTGTGCGCATTCAGGTCGGTGCCCTCAATAATCTGGCCGGCGCCCAGGTGATTCGCGAGCGCCTGGAACTGATGGGAATTCCAAGCCACTTGCAAGAGCTGCGCGGCCCTGACGGGGCGAGCTACTATCAGGTACTCACCCGCAGCTACGCCTCTTC
>DDOU01000077.1:5366-6375 GCA_002341825.1 Candidatus Igneacidithiobacillus taiwanensis
GCCAGCATGCCTAGTGTTGCGCCGTTGGCGTCTCCAGCGCGCTGATCGCCTCGCGCGGGCTCTGTTTGCCCTCGGCTACCGCCCGCAAGCCCGGCAGATAATGGTTGCTGGTTTCCACGGCCGCCAGGAGATAAGCCTGCAACAGCTCGACATCCAGATACCTCTCCGGCAGTTGCACGCTGCTCTTGCAATTGATTTCGAGGTCATCCCAATCGAGTTCAAAGTTGCCGATGGGCAGGCCGTAATTGGCTCGGGTCAGGAATTCTGCAATGGCAGGCAGGCGGGCCGCAGGATATTCGAGACCTTGCGGGCGGACGTAAAAAAGAATCCGCTCCAGTTCGGCATGTACATGGCAGAAGACATCGAGGGCGCCGTTGGGCACCGCAACGGCACAGGTGAGCACGGGGTAGTCCTGCAAAGTTTTGGCATTCCAGCCCAGATGTTGAAAGAGGGCCGCAGCGGCCTCGAGGTGAGTCACGATCTTGCTCCTTTCTGCGCGAGTGCCTCGGCGAGGCGGTAAAATTCGGCAAAATGTAAGGTTTCCGCCCGGGCGGCGGGGGAAATTTCCAGGCGCTCCAGCATAGCGCTATCGAAGACGCCCTTGAAGTTGTTGGCGAGGGTCTTGCGTCGTTGCGCAAAAGCAAGCGCCACGACCCGAGCGAAGACGGGTAGCAAATCGGCCGGCACCCGCGCCGGCCGGTGCGGCAGCAGGCGCACAAAAGCAGAGTCGACCTTGGGGGCGGGGTGAAAATTTCCCGGTGCTACGGGAAACAAGATCTCCACTGCCGCCTGTGCTTGCACCATGAGGGAAAGACGGCCGTAGGCCGAGCTCCCCGGCTGGGCAGCAAGACGCTCGGCAACCTCCTTTTGCAGCATGAAGTGCAGGTCGACGATGGCTTCGGCCTGCTCCAGGAGATGAAAAATCAGCGGCGTGGCAATGTTGTACGGCAAATTGCCAACAACCCGCAGGGGCTGGCCGCTATCTTGGGCGAGCTGTTTGTAGTCGACG
>DDOU01000001.1:0-4882 GCA_002341825.1 Candidatus Igneacidithiobacillus taiwanensis
TAAACCGGGCGTGGATTGAAACGCTGGCAAACATGAAGTACGCATTAGCGTTGACCGTATCGCCCGGCTAATAAACCGGGCGTGGTGTCAGCGGGCAACCCTATGGCGCCCCTTGAGGGTCACCGTAAAGGCGTTATTGCTGGTGCAGTTGTCGGGGTCGCAAACTTCCATGGAATCGAACACCTTACAGTACAGTTGTTTTATGGCGTATGAGGTAGGGCAGCAGGCATCCGAAACGCACGAGATCCCTTGCTCTGTACTGGAGCTGCGTCGTCGGCCGCGGTGGGCCGGCGCATGAGCGACCCGGGCGGATGGGGGCAGTGTACGGTGAGGCTTGGTGCGATGCTGATCGCGACAAAGCGCGCAGCCTGCGATGGGATACCGCGAGCCTAGGGGTGTGGGTCGGTTGGTTTACTGGTGTTCAGTTGTGCTATCCTCTTTCGCACTGGGTAGCAGGTTGAATAAATGTTGTTGGTACTTTTGTTGGCGTTCTGGTACAGGGCGATATGTAACAGAAAGGTATTTTGGTAGTCAGTTGCATGCAATTTGCCCGCTGGAAACGAGACCAACTCGCGGTACCATTTGATAGAAAAAGCCCGGGCAGCCCGGGTTTTTTTATGGGCGTCGGGATGCCTACGGAGACAAAAATGCGCTTTTCTTACAGATACTTAGTAGCGATAGCATTAGTCGCCACGGTGCCCCTCAGTGGTTGCGTGGCTTTACTCGGCGCCGGTGCTGGCGCTGGCGCCGTTACCTATGTCGAAAACGGCGGGGTGGCCAATTACTATGCGTATTACCCGGTAACGGTGGCGCAGGCCGCCCAAGCCACCCAGTCCGCTTTTGGGCAGGTGGGTATCCGCTACGAAGGCATGATCCAGAAGAGCCCCAACGAGGTTCTCATAGAGGGTAGCGATCAGCAGGCGCAGCGGGTCAAGGTCACCATTACTTCCATGGCGACGCAGGTGAGCAAGGTCAACATTCGCGTTGGTACCTTCGGTGACAAGCGTCTGTCGTTGGCCTTCCAGCAGGCTCTGGCCAACCAACTCGGTCTGCAGCCTTTGGCTGCGAGTTCGGTAACGAGCCAAGCGCCCGCCGCGCCCGCCCCAGCGCCAGCTCCTCAGGAGCCGGAGCAGCAGACCATCCCGCTACAGCAGTAAGGCTCAGTTACCCTGGCCGACGGCTTCGGCAATGTTGGCAAAGCCGTCGCGCCGCAGTAGCTCAGGTAACGTGCTCGTTAGCTCCTGCAGCATCGGTGCACCGCGGTAGAGCCAGCCGGTATAGCTCTGCAAGAGGCTGGCACCAGCAAGGATGCGCTCATAAGCATCCGCTGCGCTCGTTACCCCGCCTACGCCAATGATCGGCACCCGCCCGCGCACCGTCCCGTGCAGGGTGCGCAGCACCGCGAGCGCCTGTTGTCGCAGCGGCCGTCCACTCAGCCCGCCCGCCTCGGCGGCATGGGGCCAGTCGTGGGGCCGGGAAATGGTCGTATTGGTAGCGATGAACCCCTCCAGAAGCGGCTGCGCTTCCCCAGCCAAGCTGCCGATCTCCTGAATTTCTTCGCTTGCCAGGTCGGGGGCAATCTTGAGCAACAAAGGTCGCACTGTTGCCTCGCCCGCCAGCTCGATACGCAGTTCTCGCAGTCTTGCCAAAAGTGGGCGCAGGGCCGCCAAGCTCTGCAACTGGCGCAAACCCGGTGTGTTGGGTGAGCTGACGTTGACCACCCAGTAGTCAGCAAAGGGATGCAGCGCCCGCAGCAGTTGCACATAGTCCTCTACCGCCCGCTCCAGGGGGGTCTGTTTATTTTTACCGAGGTTGATACCGACGGGGATGGCCAGGCGCCCATAGCCAGCCAAACGCTCGCGCACCCGCAGCATGCCTTCGCTCGGAAAGCCCAGACGATTGATGATTGCTTCCTCGGCAGGATAGCGAAACAGCCGGGGCGACGGATTGCCGGGCTGGGGAAGGGGGGTAACGGTACCGATTTCGACAAAGGCAAAACCCATGGCAGCAAGGGCGGGCAGGGCGCGGGCATCTTTGTCGAAGCCGGCGGCAAGGCCCAGGGGGTGCGCAAAGTCCAGGCCCCAGAGGCTTTGCCGCAGCATGGGATCGAGCTGCGCGCTGTCGGGCCAGAGCCATGCGCGGGTACGCGGCATTCTGCCCAGGGCCTCGAGGGCATGCATGGCAAGTTCGTGCGCCCGTTCCGGGGCGAGACGAAAGAGCCACTGCCGAAGCTGGTTTTCGATCATGCCCAGTCCCGTGGGGTCAAGAACTCTGCCTTGAGCCGTGCCTCGGCGCTATCGGGCTCGCCCTGCCAGTCGTATTCCCAGGCTGCCAGGGGTGGCAGGGACATGAGAATGCTCTCGGTGCGCCCGCCCGATTGCAGGCCAAAGAGGGTGCCGCGGTCATACACGAGATTGAACTCGACATAGCGGCCCCGCCGCAGCAGTTGAAATTGCCGCTCCCGGCCGCCGTAGGGTAGGTTGCGGCGGCGTTCGACAATGGGTAGGTAGCTGGGCAGAAAGCTCTGCGCCACCTCCTCCCAGAAGGCCTGAATAGCCTCCGCATCGCCATGCAGATCGTCAAAAAAAATCCCACCAACACCGCGCATTTCGCCGCGATGGCGGATGGTGAAGTAATCGTCACACCACGCCTTGAAACGCGGATAGTAGGCGGGATCGTGACGGTCGCAGGCGGTTTTGAGGGTGCGATGAAAATGCGCTGCGTCTTCCGCAAAACCGTAAATGGGCGTTAGGTCAGCCCCGCCGCCAAACCACCAGGTGGAGCCGGCGCGAAAAAAACGGTAGTTCATGTGGACGATGGGCACATAGGGATTGCGTGGGTGCAGGACCAAGGATACGCCCAAGGCATCAAAACTTTGCCCGGCGAGCTCTGGGCGGTTGGCCGTGGCCGAAGGCGGCAGCTGCTTGCCATGCACCCGGGAGAAATTTACTCCCGCCTTCTCGAAGAGATCGCCCTCGGCGAGGACGCGGGTGCGACCGCCCCCGCCTTCCGCGCGCTCCCACAAATCCTCACGAAAACTCGCCACCCCATCGGCGGCGGCAAGTTGGGTGCAAATGTCGTCCTGCAAGTGCAGGAGGAAGGCTTCCAGGGCTGCTAGTTGCGGTGCACTCATGCTCAACTCCTCAGAATCTTGCCGCTGCGGGCATCGATGATGCGGCTAGGTCGTCCTTGCCCGCCCAAGCGCGCCGGCAGGACCACGATATTCCGACCGAAATACCGATAGAGTTCGCGCAGGGAGCGTGCTGGGCGCTTTCCGGCGGGGTTGGCGCTGGTGGAGACGATGGGCGCCCCAAAGGCGCGGCACAGTGCGCGTACCCCGGCATGCGAACTCACTCGCAAGGCGATGCCATCATGGCGACCCCGAATCCAGGTTGGGCAATGCGCGGACGCGGGCAGGACCAGGGTGGTGCCCGGCCAATAGTCGCCCGGCTGCAAAGCCAATGGCTGCTTCGCCTGCCAGTAGGGTAGGGTCTGCCCGACCGTGGCGGCAACGAGAAGTACGCCCTTTTTTTGTGGCCGCTTCTTCAGTGCCAGCACCTTGCGGAAGGCGCGCCGATTGCGCGGGTCGCAACCCACGCCCCAAACCCCTTCGGTGGGATAGACGAGTACACCGCCTCGCCGCAGCTGGGCTGCGGCCTTGCGCAGGGCGGCGCGGCGCGGGTGGCGGTGCAGCATGCTAGGTGCGAGGGCGGGCGCGCCAGCCGATGTCGTGCCGCAACTGCATCCCCGGCCAGCGAATTTTGTCAGCCAGGGCATAGGCTTGTGCCTGGGCGGCGCTGATACTCGGTGCGAGGACCGTCACCCCCAGCACTCGTCCGCCGGCAGTGACCAGACCGCCATCTTGGGTACGGGTGCCGGCATGGAAGACCTTCGCCGTGGCGGTATCCAAAGTTGTCTCCAGGCCGCGAATGGCCTGCCCCAGCTGCGGCGCATCGGGATAGCCAGGGGCGGCCAGTACCACACAGAGGGCCAATTCTGGCTTCCAGTGCAGTGCCGGCGGCAGAGGATTGCCGAGGGCAGCTGCTTGCAACACGGCAAAGAGATCCGACTCCAGGCGCATCAGGAGGGGCTGGGTTTCCGGGTCGCCAAGGCGGCAATTGAACTCCAAGACCTTGGGGCCGCTGTCGGTGATCATCAGACCGGCGTAGAGAAAACCGCGATAGGGCAGTCCCTCGGCCTGCAGGGCGCGGGCCATGGGCTGCATCACCTCGCGCCGCACGCGCTCACTCATTGCCGCATCGAGAATGGGGGTAGGGGAGTAGGCCCCCATGCCGCCGGTATTGGGACCTTGGTCGCCATCGCCTAGGCGCTTGTGGTCTTGGGAGCCCGCCAGGGGTAGGACTTGCCCATCGGCAATGATGGCAATGAAACTGCCTTCCTCGCCGTACAAGAATTCCTCGATCACCACCGGCCCCCAGGCGAGAAAGCGCTGCAGAGCCTCCTCGGCCGCCGCTTGCGTCTCGGCAATGACCACGCCTTTGCCCGCAGCCAGTCCGTCGGCCTTGACCACGATGGGCAGGGACTGCTGCGCCAAAAAGGCAAGCGCCGGCGCAAGTTCGGTAAAGCGGCCGTAGGCCGCGGTGGGGATGCCATGGCGTTGCATGAACTCCTTGGCAAAGGCCTTGCTCCCCTCGAGGCGCGCGGCTGCTGCATTGGGGCCAAAAACCGCAAGACCGCTGCGGCGCAAGGCATCGGATACCCCGGCCACGAGTGGTGCCTCGGGTCCGATCACCACCAGGGAGACCCCCTCGGCATGGGCGGCTGCCACTACCGACGCGGCATCGAGGGGGGAGATGGGCAGGTTGCGGCACTTGGCCTCGGCGGCGGTACCGGGGTTGCCCGGCACGCACAACACCGTTTC
>DDOU01000001.1:4962-7540 GCA_002341825.1 Candidatus Igneacidithiobacillus taiwanensis
CCGTGCCGAAAGTGCCGTACGCTGGTGAAGATCATGGCGATCCCGTTTTCGTTGGCGCTGGCAATCACCTCGGCATCACGCACCGAACCACCGGGCTGAATCACTGCCTTTACCCCTGCTTTGGCGGCGGCATCCACACCATCCCGAAAAGGGAAGAAGGCATCGGAAGCGAGGACTGCGCCCTGCAAAGAAAAGCCGAGTTCTTCTGCCTTGGCGGCACCGCAGCGAGCGGCATCGACGCGACTCATCTGTCCTGCGCCAACGCCCAAGGTGCGCCCATCGGCGGCATAGACGATGGCATTGGAGCGCACATGTTTGGCAACCTTCCAGGCAAAGCGCAGATCTTGCAGCTCCGCGGCGCTCGGCTGGCGCTCGCTGACCACCCGCCACTGCGCCTCATCTTCGACGAGATCGTCATACTCCTGCAAGAGCAAGCCACCACGAATGCGCTTGTAGTCCCAGGCACCGGGCTGCCGCCACTGTGCAACGTCACCAAAGGCCAGTACCCGCAAATTCTTCTTGCGCGCCAGGATAGCCGCTGCCTCGGCATCGATTGCCGGCGCCAAGACCACCTCGATGAAGGATTCCGTCAGCAGTTGCGCCACGCTGGCATCGATGGGGCGATTACAGGCAATGACGCTGCCAAAGGCAGAGACCGGGTCTGCCGACCAAGCGCGGGCAAAGGCATCGGCGGCATCGCGCCCAATGGCGGCGCCGCACGGATTCCCGTGTTTGATGATGGCGCAAGCCGCCTCGGAAAACTCCACCACCAGATTTACCGCCGCGTCGCTGTCGCTCAAATTGTTGTAGGACAGCTCCTTGCCCTGTAGCTGCTGCGCCTGAGCAAGGCCGGAAGCGCTGCCGTCGGCATAGAAAGCCGCGCGCTGGTGCGGGTTTTCGCCGTAGCGCAGCCCTTGTTTTTGCGTCAGTTGCAGGGTGAGTACCTGGGGGAAATCATTGGGTTCTTCGAGGCTGTCGAGGTGACGGGATAGATGGTTGGCAATCAGCCCATCGTAGCGGGCGGTGTGGGCAAAGACCTTGGCGGCTAGCCGAAAGCGCAGCTTGGCACCCACGCCCCCCTGGCTGGCGTGCATCTCCTGCAGCACCAAGGGATAGTCCGCGGGGTCGACGAGCACCGTTACCCCCTGCCAGTTTTTGGCACCGGCGCGCAGCATGGTCGGGCCGCCGATGTCGATCTGCTCGATGGCTTCGTCGAGGCCCACGCCTTCCTTGGCAATGGTCTCTGCAAAGGGGTAGAGATTGACGCAGAGCAAGTCGATGGCGGGAAAGCCCTGTTCCTGCATATCTTGTTGGTGACGAGCATCGTCGCGGCGCGCCAGTAGTCCGCCGTGGATTTTGGGGTGCAGGGTCTTTAGGCGCCCATCGAGCATTTCCGGAAAGCCCGTGTAGTCGGCAACCTCGATCACCGGCAGCCCCGCCTCTCGCAGCAAACGCGCCGTGCCGCCGGTGGAGAGCAACTCCACCTGATGCGCGACCAAGCCCCGGGCAAAGTCCACTACCCCAGTCTTGTCGGAAACACTGATGAGAGCCCTACTGATACCGCCCATATCGACCTCTTGTTCGCTACTGCCCCCGCGGGCACTGAAATAAAAAAGGTACGATCAGGAAACCTGTCGTACCCAAACCTCCTGATGGAGGGAGCGTTAGCCTCGCATCGGCAGCGCCGAGCGAATGCGTGCATGATATGCCTTCTTTCGCTCCCTTTGCAATACCCCGCGGCAACGGCTTGGTGCGGCCAAGGGCCTTCGCGCCTTGGTCCCTCGCGTAATGCATTTTCACAGAAAATTCCTGGAAAAAAGTTAACGAACTCCTATGATCGACCTTGGCAGCCGAAAAGAGGGCTGCCCAATCTATCAACGGACAACTTGAGGAGCGTAAGTGATGAAAAAGCAAGGAACGATTTTTCTGGCCCTGCTCATGGCCGCGCCAATGGCCTTTGCTGCCACCACCGAGGGCAGTATGGTGCAAAGCGGTCAGATGATGACCCAGCAGGAGCGCGCGCAGCACCGCGATGCCATGCGCTCCGCCGGTTCGGAAGAAGCCCGGCAGCAGTTGCGGCAAGAGCACCGTGAGCAAATGCAGTCGCGGGCGCAAGAGCAGGGTATGACCGGTCAAGGTAATGGCATGGGCGCAATGCACGGCNNGGCGGTATGATGGGTGGCATGGGCGGCGGACGCGGCATGCGCTGATCCTGCTGCGCGTAGCTACCGCACACCGCGGGCGGGGGTCAAACCTCGCCCGTTTATGTTTGTTCCGCCTGCGCCGCTTCGCGCAGCTGCGCGAGTACGTTTTGCGGCTGAGAATCGAGGGCGATCAGCTCGGCATCGAGGTCGGCGCCCAAGCGATCATGCACTTCCTTGCTGATTTCGCCTTTTTGCCAAGCCTCCAGCAGCAATTGCTGGTTTTGCAGCAATAATCGTCGATGCACCATGATCGTCTCTTGCTCGCACCCCTCGCTGGCGTCTTCTGCAGATTGCTGCAAGGCCTCCCGCGCCCGCTCGCCCTGAAGATGATAATGCGCCTCGAGGAGACGCAGGGCCTCTTCCCCCAAAAGCCC
>DDOU01000001.1:7627-8565 GCA_002341825.1 Candidatus Igneacidithiobacillus taiwanensis
CCTAGCCAAGTCGCCACCGGCGTCATCGTCAATCCCTGGACCAAAATGGTCAGCAAGACCACCCCAAAGACCAAGTTGACGAGGAGATTGCGCTCGGGAAACTGCGCCGGTAGGGCAAGGATGAGTACCATCGACAGGGCGCCGCGCACCCCGCCCCAAACGAGGACGAAATTCCAACGCAAAGGGATACGCACCCGCGTGCGGCTGGTGAGGGCCGTGATCGCAAAAATCACCGCCGCGCGGGCGATGGTGATGGCGACGTAGGCAATGAGGATAAGGGGCCAAAACTGCAGCAGGGTCTCGAGGTGGATGGTAAAGCCCACCAGCAAAAAGACCAATGAATTGAAGGCAAAGCCAATATATTCCCAAAAGGTGTTGACGGCGATGCGCACCGAGGGCGACATCCCCCGCGGCGCACCATAGTTGCCGCAGACCAGGCCCGCCACCACGCAACTGATGACTCCGGAATACCCCAGTTGGTCGGCGGCGAGAAAGCTGCCCCAGGCGGCCACGAGGCTCAGGGAAATTTCGACCATGCCATCATTGACGCGCTTGATTGCCTCGGAAACCAGCGAGCCGATGACCAGCCCGATGATCAATGCACCGCCTACCACTTTGCCAAACTCCAGACTCAGTCCGGCCACCGAACTGTGCTGGCCCAGCGCGAGGCCGAGTAGCAGAGAGAAGAACACGATGGCGGTACCGTCGTTGAGCAGGCTCTCTCCCTCCACCAGCAGGGTGAGGCGAGAAGGCGCCCCCAATTCGCGGAAGAGCGCCACCACCGAAATGGGATCCGTCGCCGCCACCGTCGCCGCAAAGACCAAGGCGATCGTAAAGGGAATGACCGTTTCAAGACCGTGGGGAAGCAGGCGGGTACCAAAGACCAAGGCGGCAGCCGTGACGACAATGGAAATGAGCACCCCAGGCACCGCCAAGCC
>DDOU01000158.1:0-5514 GCA_002341825.1 Candidatus Igneacidithiobacillus taiwanensis
CTCCACCTCGGTGAACAATGCCGCGACATAGTCGAGGGTGTAGGGACGCTGGGAGTGCCTTGCCACCTGTACCGTTTGCCAAGCGCTGAGCTTGCTGTAAATCCGCTGCAGCTCCTTACGCGCCTTGAGTTCCAGGCGCTTGATGTCTTCCTGAATGCCCGGCTGATTGAGGGCCTTGAGCTCTTCCACCTTGCCTTCGAGTTCGGCAATGGGCTGTTCAAAATCGAGATACTGTAATTTCACCCTTTCTCTCTCTCACGCAGAACGCTGACGCCGCAACTCTTCGCGGGAAGAAGCAGCCTCGCTGAGCAGGTTGCCTGCAGGCGCATATTGCCATTCCTGTCGGCTGGGGTCGAGCAATGCCGTCAGGGCAGTACGGAAGACAGCGTTGGCGGCGACACCGCCCGCCGTCGATTCGAGCAGGGCCACCGCCCGCCCATCGGCAAGGCTGAGGGCGATACGTAGGGGTGTTGGCCCCGGGTGGGCGCGGAGCAAAGCCGCCAACTCGGCTACCGCCAACGGCACATCCGGCCCCACATGCAGCACTATCTGCCGGGCCAGCAGTTCGCGGGCCTCGTCGAGCTCGAGCACGCGCTGGGCAGTCAGGCGCAGGCCACCGGCATATTTGTCTTCACTCGTCTCGCCAACGATCAAGAGTGGCTGATCGTCGCGGATCTGGCCGCGAAACTGCTTCCAGGTCTCGGCAAAAATTACTACCTCCAGGCGTCCGGATTCGTCTTCCAGGGTGAGAAAGAGCATGCGGTCGCCGCGCTTGCTGCGCATACTGCGCCGGGCCACCACCATGCCCGCCAAAAAAACCTGCTGCCCGGCGTTGGCCTGGGCGATTTCCTCGATCCCCAGGGCGCGCAGGTCCGTGCGCAGGGCGCGTAAGGGGTGATCGCTAAGATAAAAACCCAGGGTTTCGCGCTCGCCATTCAGGTCGCTACCCGCCGCAACGGGTACCGGCAGGAGGACGGGACTCGCCCACTCTTCGGGACTATCGTCACCAAAGAGAGAGGATTGGGCGCTGAACGCTTGCCGTTGCTGCTGCTGCGCTGCCTCGAGGAAGCTATCGAGGGAAGCCAGCAATTGTGCCCGGGGTACGGCAAAGCTATCGAGGGCACCGGCCTTGATCAGGGCCTCGAGGCTACGACGATTGATGCGTTGCCCGTCGATGCGGCACAAAAAATCGAAAAAATCGCGGAAGGGCCCGCGCGCGCGGGCTTCGATGATTGCTTGCACCGCCGCCCGTCCCAGCCCCTTGATGGCACCCAGGCCGTAGCGTAGTCCCGCGGCATCCGGACGGAAAGCAAGATCACTGAGCTGCACGCAAGGCGGCAGTATCGCAATGCCCATACGCCGGCATTCGCTGATCATGGCCACGACCTTATCGGTATGGTCCATATCGGCAGTGAGTACGGCAGCCATGAAATGCTGGGGGTAATGGGTTTTGAGGTAGGCAGTCTGATACGACACCAACGCATAGGCGGCGGAGTGCGACTTGTTGAAGCCATACTCGGCAAACTTTTCCATCAAGTCGAAGATGGCGGTGGCCTGATGCACCTCGATGCCATTCTTTGCGGCCCCGGCAAGAAAAATTTCCCGCTGCTTGGCCATTTCTTCCGGCTTCTTTTTACCCATGGCGCGGCGTAGCAAATCCGCTCCGCCCAGTGAATAGTTGGCAAGAACCTGGGCGCACTGCATTACCTGTTCCTGGTAGACGATGACGCCATAGGTGTCTTTGAGGATGGGCTCGAGCAGGGGATGCGGATAGGCGACCTTGGCCTTACCGTGCTTGCGGGCGATGAAGTCATCGACCATGCCCGACTGCAGGGGGCCAGGCCGAAAGAGCGCCACCAGCGCGACGATGTCCTCGAAATTATCCGGCTGCAGACGCCGAATGAGGTCGCGCATGCCCGCGGATTCGAGCTGGAAAACAGCGACGGTTTCGGTGGATTTGAGTAAGGCAAAGGTTTCGGGATCGTCGAGGGGTAGCTTGGCAATGTCGAGAGGCGCCTGCCCTGCCGCCTGGCGCTCGGCGTTGATGCCACGTAAGGCGATGTCGATGATGGTAAGGGTGCGCAAACCCAAAAAGTCGAACTTTACCAAGCCCATTTTCTCGACATCGTCCTTGTCGAGCTGGGTCACATTACCGCTGCCCTCGGCGCCGTCGGTAAAGAGAGGCAAGCGATCCGCCAGCGGCTCCGGCGAGATCACCACCCCACCGGCATGGGTGGAGGCGTGGCGCGGTAACCCCTCGAGGCGCAAAGCGATGTCGAGAAGTTCTCGCACATCATCCTCTTCCTGCTGGCGACGACGGAGTTCCTCCGACTCCTCCAGGGCCTTGGCAAGGGTCATGCCCAAATCCCCGGGCACCAGCTTGGCGAGCTGGTCGACAAAGCCATAGGGTAGGTTGAGCACACGCCCCACATCGCGCACTACCGCTCGCGCCTTGAGGGTACCGAAGGTAATGATCTGGCCAACACGTTCACGGCCGTACTTATCGGCCACGTATTGGATGACACGATCGCGCTGGTCCATGCAGAAATCGATATCGAAATCGGGCATGGAGACCCGCTCCGGATTCAGAAAGCGCTCGAAAAGGAGCGCATTGGCAATCGGATCGAGATCGGTGATGCGCAAAGCATAGGCCACCAAAGAGCCGGCGCCGGAGCCACGCCCCGGGCCCACGGGCACGCCATGATCCTTCGCCCACTGGATGAAGTCGGCAACGATGAGGAAATACCCGGGAAAGCCCATCTGCAGGATGACTTCCACCTCGCGCAGCAGACGCTCGCGATAGGGAATGCTCTCCGTCGCACCCAGTTCCAAGGCCCGCAAACGCTCTTCCAAACCCTGCTCCGCTGCCTTGCGAAAGTAGACCTCGATGGAACTTCCATCGGGGGTAGGAAAATCGGGAAGGGTATACTGGCCTAGGTTCAGGGTGAGATTGCAGGATTTGGCAATTTGCACGGTATTGGCGCAAGCCTCGGGCAGATCGGCAAAAAGTTCCTGCATTTCCTCTGGGCTACGCAGCCGATGCTCGGGGGTAAAACGCCGCGGGCGCCGCTCGTCGGCCAAGGTGTAGCCGGCAGCGATACACTGGCGGGCATCAAAGGCGGGAAAATCGTCGCGATCCAAAAAATGGGCGTTGTTGGTAGCCACCAGGGGCAGATCGAGGGCCAAGGCCAAGGCAAGCGTAGCCTCATTCAGGGCCTCTTGTTCTGCCTCGCCATTGCGTTGCACTTCCAGGTAAAAGGCCTCGGGAAACCATTCTTGGTAGCGCTCGGCCGCGACGCGGGCGCGTGCGGGATCGCGCAAGAGCAGTTGGCCGACCTCCCCCTGCCCAGCCGCAGACAGGGCAATGAGGCCGGAGCGGTCTTCGGCTTCCAGCCAAGCGCGGCGGATGCGCGGCTTGCCATCCACCAAGCCTTCCAGATAGGCGCGGCTCAGCAAATGACTGAGGCTACGGAAGCCCGCGGCGTTACGGCAGAGCAGGATCAAACTCGCTGCCGGCGCCTCGCCCTCTCCTTGCAGCCAGAGCTCGCTACCGATGATGGGTTTGACGCCTTGGGCGCGGGCGGCATTGTAGAATTTGACCAAGGCGAAGAGATTGCCATGGTCGGTAACGGCAATTGCGGGCATGCCCTGGGCCACACAGCGCTGCACCAGTTTTTTGATGGGGATGATCCCATCTTCCAAGGAATATTCCGAATGCACATGCAAGTGCACAAAACCCGGGTTCATCCTTCCTTCCTCAACAGTGCTGCCACTGGCGCAAACTGCCGTCGATGCAATGACGTCACCCCAAAACGACGCAGCGCCAGCAAGTGCGCGGCGGTTCCATAGGCCTGATGACGGCCAAATTCGTACAAAGGGTAGTGTTGATCGAGCAAGCGCATCTCCCGGTCACGCGCCTCCTTGGCCAGGATACTGGCCGCGGCAATGGCATCTACGCGATCGTCTCCTCCTACCATAGCCTCCGCCTGCCAGTGGGACAAGAGACGATTGCCGTCAACCAAGATGCGCTGCGGGCGCAGCGGCAAGGCGCGCAGGGCGCGATCCATGGCGGCAAGGGTGGCGCCGAGAATATTGTCGCGTTCGATCTCCCAGGTGCTGGCGGAGCTGATCGCCCAGGCTTGTGCCTCGGCACGAATGCGCGCAGCGAGCTCCGCACGTCGGCTGGGCGAGAGCTTCTTCGAGTCGCGTAAGCCCGCAATCGGCCGCGCCAACATCACCGCTGCCGCCAACACCGGCCCGGCCAAAGGGCCACGTCCTGCCTCATCTACCCCGGCCACCCCCGGCCCGAGATGCTCGATCACGCCTCCACTCCCAGCAAGCTACGTCGTAAGGCCCGAGCAATCGCCTCATCGCTATCGCCTTGGAGGAGTTCGCGCAGGGGCTGCAGGGCTTGCTCCTGTTCTGCTACCGGCAACTGCTCCAACTCCTGCAGCACCCGCTCGGGTGTGATTTCGCTTTGCAATAACTCAGGGTAGACCCGTTGCTGCAAGAGGATATTGGGAAGGGCGATGTGCGGCACCCGCACCAAGCGTTTGGCAATGGCAAAGGTGAGGCCTTGCATGGCATAGAGGACGATGGCCGGGCGCCGCAGCAAGGCGGTCTCGAGGGTAGCCGTACCAGACGCCACCAAGACCCGGTCGGCGGCCGATAGGAGTTCGGTGCTCTGCCCGCAGAACTCCAGAATCCGCTCCGGGCCTACTCCGGCCTGCTGGCGCCAGAGCGGGCGCAATTCCTCCCGCGCCAGGGCCACGGCAAGCTGCCATTCGGGATGCGCCTGCTGCCAACCCAAGGCCGCAGCCGCCATCGGCCGCGCCAAACGCTGCATCTCGCTACGCCGGCTACCGGGGAGCAAGGCCAAGAGCGGACGCTCCCCCAGCTGCAGGGCTTGGCGCACCGCCGTCTTGTTGGGCACGGCGAGGGTTTGCGCTAGCAAGGGATGAGGCAAGACCTGCGCTGGAATGCCGGCGGCTTGGTAGAGCGGCCGTTCAAAGGGAAAGAGCAGAAAAATCTCGTCGATGCGGCTGCGAATCTGCGTAATCCGCCCGCGCCGCCAAGCCCAAATCTGCGGACCCACCACGTAGAGCACGCGAATTCCCAGGCGCTTCGCCTCCTTGGCAACACGCAGGTTGAAAGCGGGATGGTCGATCAGCACTACGGCATCGGGCCGCTCGCGCCGCAAATACTCCTGAATTTGCCGAAAAAGCCGCCGTAGCGCGCCATAATGGCGGAGGACCTCCACCAAACCCATGACGCCGAGCACCTCGCCATCGGCAATGTTCTGCACTCCAGCGGCTTGCAGTCGCTCGCCAACCACGCCTTGCCAACGCATCTCGATTCCCGCCCGCTGGCAACGTGCCAGCAGATCGAGGCCGAGGTTTTCCCCCGAACGTTCGATGGCGATGACAAAGGCAGTCTTCATCCGCCGCGCAGATGCGCCCGTATGACTCCGGCGATGCGCTCCACCTGCGCCGCTTGCAGCTCCGGAAACATGGG
>DDOU01000158.1:5576-6214 GCA_002341825.1 Candidatus Igneacidithiobacillus taiwanensis
GGAATGGGATAATAGACCCCACTGGCAATGCCTTCGGCCTGCAGTCGAGCGCGCAGGGCGTCGCGGCCCTCTACCTGAATGGTATATTGATGGAAAACATGTTCCGCCCCCGCGCGGCGCGCCGGCAGCCGCAGGGGTAGATCCGCCAGGGCAGCATCGTAGAGGCTCGCGGCACGGCGCCTGCCTTCATTGTAGCTGTCGAGCTGGCGGAAGAGTTTGCGTAGGATGAGGGCCTGCATCTCATCAAGGCGGCTATTGTAGCCGAGCACCTCATGATGATAGGTCTGCCAGGAGCCATGGTTGCGCAAACCACGTAGGCGCTGGGCGAGGGCATCGTCTTGGGTAAAGACCATGCCGCCATCGCCAGCTCCTCCCAGATTCTTACTGGGGAAGAAGGAAACACAGGCAATACGACCAAAACCGCCAACGCGCTTGCCATCCAAGCGGGCACCGATGGCCTGGGCCATGTCTTCGATGATGGGAATGTCATGGCTTGCGGCCAGGTCCAACAACTCCGGCATTGGCGCCGCTTGACCGTAGAGGTGTACCGGGATGATGGCGCGGGTACGCGGACTGATCAACGGCGCGACGGTCTCGGCACTCACACAAAAATAGTGCTCGTCTACGTCTGCAAAAAC
>DDOU01000158.1:6334-7337 GCA_002341825.1 Candidatus Igneacidithiobacillus taiwanensis
CAGCCAATACCGTGGGCGAGGCCCAGATAGTCGGCAATCTCTGCCTCCAAGGCGCGGCCTTCGGCGCCGAGGATAAAGGCCGTCTGATCGAGCAAGTGGCCAATACCGGCAAGGATTTCCTCGCGCAGCGGCGCAAAATGGGCGCGCAAATCGACCATGGGAATGGGTTGCTGTTCCATCGTTAGGATTCTCCCAGAGAATTGGGGTGCAAGGTTTGCGACAAAAAGGCGCCGACGGCTTGTCGAACGGCATGCGCCGCCGCCAACGCTGCCCTACCCTCCTGGTCGCTGCAGAGCACCTTGCCTTGCCCTGCCACCGCATCGAGAAAGGTACGAATTTCATATTCCAGGGCGTCGACCGGCTGCAACTCCACCACTTCTTCGGCTATACCGGGAATACCGGGCACCTGCCCCGGCCCGCGCCGATAAAAAGTCAGCCGATTTTGCAGAAAATCTACCGAAGCATAGCGATCCGGCCAAAAGATGCGCATGCGCCGCACTGCCTCGCGCACCACCCGCGAGGCGGCGAGATTGGCCACACTGCCATTGGCCAGGGTCACCCAGGCATTGGCCATGTCGGCCTGCTCGGTTACCGCCGCCACTCCCACGGCCCGCACTTCCCGCAGGGTCGATGCCCCGAGCATCAGGATGAGATCGAGATCATGGATCATCAAATCCATAATGACGTCCACATCCAAGGAACGCGGCTTGAAGGGTGCCAGGCGCTCTGCCTCGATATAGCGCGGCGGCGGGAAGCCCTGGCTGCGAAGATATTGCATTACGACCTGCCCGCGCTCGATCTGCCCTACCGCCACCAGCACGCCGCGCTTGGCGGCTGCAGCGATGAGATCGTCGGCCTCTGCCAAGGTAAAAGTGAAAGGCTTTTCGACCAAGCAGTGTACCCCAAGCGCAATGGCTTGCTGGGCAACCGTATGGTGATGCAGGGTTGGGGTAACGATGGAGATGGCATCGACCTCTGCGAGTAGCGCTTCCAGACTCGAAAA
>DDOU01000158.1:7362-8646 GCA_002341825.1 Candidatus Igneacidithiobacillus taiwanensis
CCGCCGTCGACGTCGTAAACCCCCTGAAAATTACCGATGCGCGCATATTTTTGCGCGTGAAAACGGCCAAGATGCCCTGCACCTACCACCCCAGTACGTAAGAGTTTCATGGTCGCGTAATCCCGCGCTGGGTACTACGGATAAAATCCAAAAGGCGTTGTATTTCCTCCAGCTGCCCAAGTTCTTGCTCGATTTCCGCAATCGCTTCCTCGAGCAGCTTTCCGGAACGAAAAAGCAATCGATAGACGCGTTTCAGAGCGGAGATCTGCTCGCTGCTAAAGCCGCGGCGGCTCAAACCCCGCACATTGATGCCGTGTAAATGGGCGTGATTCCCCGCTGCCATCATATAGGGCGGAATATCCAGTGCGGCCATGGTGCCACCGCCAAGAATGGCGTGGGCGCCAACTCGAGCAAACTGATGCACCGCCGACAAGCCGCCGAGAATGGCATGATCTTCGACGATCACATGCCCCGCCAGAGTCGAAGCATTGGCCATGACCACATGGTCGCCAATGTGGCAGTCGTGGGCGACGTGACAATACGCCATGAAGAGATTATTGGACCCGATTTGCGTAATGCCGCCGCCCTTCACCGTGCCGCGATTGATGGTCACAAATTCGCGAAAAGTATTGTTC
This sequence comes from Candidatus Igneacidithiobacillus taiwanensis, assembly GCA_002341825.1. Lineage (GTDB taxonomy): Bacteria > Pseudomonadota > Gammaproteobacteria > Acidithiobacillales > Acidithiobacillaceae > Igneacidithiobacillus > Igneacidithiobacillus taiwanensis. The sequence continues at coordinate 7,998 of DDOU01000158.1, forward strand.
GCACCAATCTCCAGCCGCGTCTCCTCGCCGCGGTAGCCGAGGTCCTGGGGCGCGGTGCCAATAGAAGCAAAGGGAAAGATTTGGTTGTTCGGGCCGATATGGCAGGGACCTTCGATGACGGCATGCGCGCCGACCCGAGACCCGGACTCGAGCACCACACCCGATCCAATGACAGCAAAAGGGCCAACACTGCAGCCATCGGCAATGCATGCACTGGCGTCTACCGCAGCTCGCGGATCGATCTGCGCGCTCATGCATCGCGCTCCCGCAAGGTAGCCATGAGCAAAGCCGAAGCAACCAAATTGCCGTCTACCGATGCCGCGGTTTCCATCTGCCACATCCCTGCCTTACGTCGCGTCACTTCCGCCGAAAGGATCAATTGATCACCAGGAATTACCGGTTTCCGGAAACGCGCCTTGTCGATACCGGCAAAATATACGGCAGCATTCTCGCCGTACTTATCTTCCGAAACAAAAGCGAGAATTGCGGCGGCTNNTTGAGCCAGCGCCTCGATGATCAGTACCCCGGGCATTACCGGAAAGTCTGGGAAGTGCCCCTGAAAATGCGGCTCGTTCATGGTCACATTCTTGATCGCCCGCAGGTTTTTATTGGGCTCGACCTCGACAATACGATCGACCAGCAAAAACGG
>DDOU01000076.1:0-3973 GCA_002341825.1 Candidatus Igneacidithiobacillus taiwanensis
CCTAGGGAAGAATACGCATTGATTGCCAGTGCAGCGGCGAGGAGGCTCAAGAGGGCAAGGATGACCTGGCCCGAGAAATGCAAAATGATCAGGGCGATCAGCGGTAGCATCAGGCTGGTCAGAATGAGCAGAAAGAGATGTTTGGCAAAGCGTTGGAGCCAGTTGCCGAGCATTTCCTTGCGGGTGCCACCCCAAAATCCGGTGAGCAATATGCTTTGCCACTCGAAGCTGCGGCGTACCCAGTCCCCCCAGGGGGCCGCGAGAAGGGAGGCGAAAGCGATTACCCGTACGAGAATGAGGCTTTCTGGGGCGGGCCCATTTCTTGGCGGCCCCTCCAAGGGCAGAATCAGGGTAAAGAGCAGACTGAATCCGACAATGACAAGGGCCTGTTGCAACAGGGTACCGAGAATGCCGTGGCGCCTTGGACCATAGAACAGAGGCGGGAAGCGCCAGTTTGCCGGGGTCCACGCGAGTAGGGACTGTAGCTTGCCGAAGTCGGGAGCTGCGAGGGACAAGGCGCGACCCCTTTGTGCCTGCAATTTGCCGGTCAGCTCGCGTGGGGTGTAGACAAGGGCGAGCAGAATCATGGACAACAGCAACAGGGCCAGGGGAATGGCATAATACAGGGGCAGGGTGCCGATATCCCAGTAGATCGATCCAATATAGATGGGCAGATAAAAGGGCAGGAAGAACACAAACCGCAACCAACGAGCCCCACCTGTCGCCTCGGGGTTACGGAGTCGAACCATGACGGCGCCCAAAACGCCTCCGGCGACAAACAGGAGCACCAAATCGAGAGCGCCCACCGGATACGCGTGGCGCCGCAGTAAGTCGACGTAGGCAACGCAGGCAAAAATGAGCAGGAGCACGGTAAAGAGGAGACGATGGTCGCGGCGAAAGCGCGGAACAGGAAATACCAGTGGTTCGGCCACGATGCGCCAGTAGTGGATGAAAATTCCAGTGCTCAAGGTGAGTAAAGCAAAACCAATCAACAAACGCATGCCCTGAGCTGCCCAGGCGTGCTGTGGGTGCCAGTGATCCACCTGCGCATTACTGAGGGACAGAGTGAACGAGAGCATACCAAAGAGCAGGGCACCAATGACGGCATACATGTTGTCACGCAAGAACAGCCTTGGCTGCAGGCTGCGCCAGGCGGCGCTCATGCTTGCCTCGCGCTGGTCAGCGCAAGAAAGATCGACTCCATGTCCGCGGGTATCGTGCTGCGCCAGGATTCTTCCACCTGCGCGCGTAGTTCCGGCGCGCACTGGCGCCAACCGGAAACCAGCAAACGCCCCTCGGCTTCGCGTGCCAGTGTCATCAAGCAAGCGGGTAGTTCCTTTGGCTCGGAATCTCGTGCCACCGGATCGAGCCAGCGTAAATCTTCGCACCGGTCCTTGCTGCTCCAATCTCCCAACAGGCGCCCTTGGTGCATGATCAAACTACGGTCTGCCAAAGATTCGAGGTCCGACAAAATGTGAGAAGAGAGCAGGCAGGTACTTCCCCGTTCCTTGCAGTCGGCATGCAATAACTGCACGAAGTCGCGGCGCGCCTTGGGGTCGAGGCTCGATACCGGCTCGTCGAGGAGCGCGATCTGCGGGCGGTGGCGCAGCGCGAGCACAATGGCCAGACGCTGCCGCTGCCCACCCGAAAGCTCCCGCACGCGCGTACGCCGGGGCAGGCTTGCCCAGTCCTCCAATTCCGGCCAGTGCCGCCGCTCGCGCGGATAGAAAGCAGCAATGTAGTCTAGTAGTTCTCCTGCCTGCAGCCATTCGAAGCCGCGAAATTCTTGGGGAACGTAGCCGGTTTCCAGGCGCTCCTCGGCGCCAAGTTTGGCGATGTCGTGACCGAGAAAACTGACATGGCCGGCATCGGCGCGCAGAAGGCCAATCAGGATAGACAGAAGAGTGCTTTTGCCAGCGCCGTTGGGACCGATGAGTGCAACGAAGTCTCGCTCTGACAACGAAAAAGAGATGTGTTGCAGTACCTCATGATTACCGAATCGCTTACTCACCCCCGCGCAATCGAGCAGGGGCGACTTTGGGAATGACGCAGAAAAGACTGTTGCGGCAGCAGTCATTTGCGAGGCCTTGAAGCGATCAACCTACGCCTAGGGTAGACGCTACGCCTTGATCTGTAAAGCTGATTTCCTCAGTCCATTGCCCAGGACGGCACGCGGGTACGCAAGGCTTGCATGCAGCGGGCATCGATGGCCGTGCCAACTTCTTTTTGCATGATTTCGAGGGCCTCCGGCACGGGGATGGGCCCGCGGTAGGGGCGGGCGGCAGTAATCGCATCGAAGATGTCGGCAATGGTGATGATGCGGGTTTCCAGGGAAATTTCCGGCTCGCGCAGACCCAAGGGATAGCCGGTGCCGTCGAGGCGCTCGTGGTGTGCGGCGGCGGTTGTGGCAATGTCTTGAAAATGAAAGACCCGCGCCAGTACCTCGCCGGTCAGGCTGGCGTGGACGCGCACCGCCTTCCATTCGTCTTCGTCCAATCTTCCGGGTTTGTCGAGGATATGGTTGCTCACTCCCAACTTGCCGACATCGTGGAGGAGGGCACCGCGCCGTAGCCAGCGCCGACGCTCTGCAGACAGCCCCAATTCCTCCGCAACGCCATCGGCATAGAGACTGACGCGGCGGCTGTGATCATGGGTATAGGGGCTTTTGATGTCGACAATGGTGGCAAAGACCTCGGCAATGCTGTCGAGACGGTCTTCATCGACTTCGGTGTGAAAAGGTGCGGGCTCCAGCGCACTGACCCGGGATTCGAGACCCTCGGCGCGCAAGCCCTCCCAGAATTCTGGTTCTTTTCCTAGCCGCTCGACAATGGGTACCAAGGTGGGGTCAAACCACGTGCCGCGTCGACGCTTGATTTCCGCTAAGGCGGCATGACGGGAGCCGGTTTGGAAAAAGACGTCGACCACCTGCGCCAGTAGGGCAATGCGGGAGAATAGGGGGATTTCCTCACCTTTCAGCCCCTCCGGCCTTCCCTTGCCGTTCCAGTGCTCGTCCAAGCTGTGAATGCCGGCCGCGACGGCGTGGTTGAAGCCCAATTTGCGGGCAATATTGGCGCCTCGCTCGCAGCGGGTTTGTACCAATTCGGTAGCGAGATTTTCGCCACTGGTACCCAAATATAGAACGCGGCGCAGTTTGCTGCGCAGGTCTTCGGTTTGTCCGGCATGGCGAAATACAAAGCGCGCGAGCTGCAAAAAATTCTGGGTATCGACAGTCTTGAAGTCCTGCTTGACCAGGCGCTCGTCGGCCCCGTAGAGCTCCCAGAGGCGCGCGGCATTGCTGCTGCAACCGGCATCCTTGAGCAATACGGCATAGTAGAGATCGGTGAGGGTGGCATCGTCGAGGCCAAGCTCGCGACCAACGTGCATGCCAATCCAGGTACAACGCAGCGCGTGCCCCGCTGGCTGACCTTCGGTCAGGTCCAAGGCAAAGCTGATGGCTCCAACGATTTCCGCCAACGAAGCGTGGGTTCTCGTATCTGCAGTCCCGTTTTCCGCCATTCGTGCTCCCTGTATCGCCGGCCGACTTTCCGTCTGCCAAGCGCGTTCGTAGTCCGACCAGTTGGTACCTTAGTTATATAGTCGGCTTTGTAGGGAGCGCAAGGCGCCGGCCTGAGCATCAAGGGAAATGCTCTACAGAACGCCAGCGCGTCACTGCAGGGACGACGGGCGGTGCGCTCCCGCAGTCGGTTGCTACCCAAGTCGGGACAGGGTTTACCGGAAGCCGCGGTAAAACCGCTCTGGGCCGAGTAGGCTGCTGAACAGTCTCAAAGACGGTCCGCGCGAGCCGCCACCAGGCTCAAAACTGGTAGCTCAGATCGAGATTGACCGAGCGCCCGGGGCCAGGCACGGGAGTACCGTAGGCAAAGGGCTTTTGACCGAGATAGACGCCACCCAAGGGCTGGAAGTAGAGCTGATTGAGCAGATTCTCCAGGCGTAGGCTGGCTTGCCAGGAGCC
>DDOU01000076.1:4033-7920 GCA_002341825.1 Candidatus Igneacidithiobacillus taiwanensis
GGGATCGACGCGCGTCTTGCCGGCAACCAGCGTCTCGCGAATCCAGTTTTGCCAGTGCCCCCAGTTTTGGCGCAGGGTGAGGGTACCGTTCACCGGCATCATTCGATAGAGGGGAACGTCGAGGCTCAGGTTCTCGCCATGGATGTAGGCAAGATTGGCATCGAGAAAAAAGTCTCCCGCCGCTTTGGTGCTGGCGATTTGGGTACTGCCCTCGGCGTTCACGCCCCAAAACAGGGCATTTTGGTTGGTAAACTGGAGGTAAACGAAGCCTGTCTGGGCCTGGGCGTTGGCGGCAGTGCAGGCGCCGCCGAGTTGTGAGGAGCAGCGCTGCACGCCAATGTAATTCTGCACATAATTTACATAGGGGGTGATGTGCAGGTGCCAGTCGCTGCCCTGGGTGGCAAAGCGCAGGCTCAGCACGTTGGCGGTCTGCGCGCGCAGCTGCCGGTTGCCAATATAGCCGTTGCCATCGCCAAACCAGCCATTCATGGACATCGCCATGGGGTTGCTCGACCAAGCGTAGAGCTCATACAAGTTGGGCGACTGTACGTTGCGCGCAAAGCCCAACTCCCATTGGGTGTTAGCGGTTGCTTGGTAGCGCAGGATGGCGCTTAGGTCCCAATTGCCAAAATTGCGGGCTCGATCGGCGCGGTTAAACTGGCCCGGAAGCGAGGTGGGGATGGCAGGGTTGCCGTACATCATGCTGTTGTAGCCTTGCACAGGGCCGGTGTTTTCGGTGGTGATGTCGTAGCGCAGGCCCACTCGGCTCATCCATTGCCGATCCCAGTGGCGCGTCCAGTCGGTGAATAGGTCGTAATGGTATTCGCGGCCGTCGCGAATGTTCCAGAAAATCTCCGGACCCATCATGCGGTTACCGGGCACCGGCGTCCACCAATCGTCGAGATGATAGCGCGAGAAATCGATACCGCTGCGCAGGAGATCCTGGGCGCTGAGATCCTGCCCGACTTCTATACGTAGCCCCGACTTGACCCCTTGGGTATACATGGGCATGGCCATGGAAGTGGGGGTGATTTTATCGCCCAGAAAATTCATCTCGTGCTGCACCAAGGTGTTGTAGAGCCGAGCGTCGAGGTAGCCCCACTGAAAGCCACCGTGGTAATGCAGATTGAAGCTGGTTTCTTCGTTGCCGGTGAGGTCCATGCGCACATTGGGATAGCCCTCGTAAGGAATGCGCTGGTGGCTGACGCGCAAGGAGAGTTCTTGCTGATCCCAACGTCCGGCCAAGGTAAGGGCCTGATTTTCGCTGCGAAATGCGCTCGACCCCACGGTTTTTGCCGGGATGCTCGGAGTGGCAGCCTTGAATCCCTTGGCGGCTTGATAATTGTCTCCCTGGCTCAAGCTGCCGGCATACTGGATGAAAAAGTGCGGTGTGGCGGCGTACAGAGAGAGATTTTCGCCGTGGATATCGCCGTTACTGTGGTAAAAGGCGCTGAGACTACCGCCATAGAGAAAGGGGTTTGTTGCGCTGGCGAAGATGGGCGGGGCAGAGGAGACCAAAATGGTGCCGCCCAGACTGTTACCTGCCACGGTGACGGGGGCCACGGTCGGGTAGACCTCGATTTTGCCGATTTGACTCGGTGGGATGGTAGAGGTTGGGGGAATCATCTCGTTGGGGCAGACATTGGGCACGCGCACCCCATCCACCTGCACATTGAGACTGCTGCCCCATAGCCCATTCAGGTACGGGAGGGCAGAAACACCGCCGGAGGCGACACTTTGTGCGCCGGTAACAAAGCGCAATAAATTGGCGCTATCGGCGCCGCTGGCTGGTTGAGAAAAGGTCTTGCTTTGCCCACCAAGGGAATTTTGGGCGCCACTGGCAACATTGATCTGTACCAGCAGAGGATTTGCCGCCTGCGCGCATTCGAGTCCCGACGCCATCGTCGCAAGAATTAAAAAGTATATAGGTTTTAGCTGCATAGAATGTACTCCAATGTTTTTATTACCATGCACCAAGTCGCCTCTTCTGCGCGAATGGAATGTTTTGATTTGGTATTCGGATAAAATTATGCGTACAGTAGGAAATGGTTTTTATTGTTAATAAATTACAATGTGCTAATAAGCTTTAATATAAGATGAAAAGTGATTTGCGCACGCCGCGCAGAGGGGGCTTATTCCGTTGTGCGCTGCCGGTATCTACGCAAAAATTTCTCGTGTTTGCAGTGGTAAAATCTACGTGGGTGAGACCGGCGGGCAGCGCACTGGGCCGGCCGTCGCCCTTGGCGCGAAGAGGTAGATCTGCTATCGTCCCGGCGCTACAGGCAATGGTTTTACCGCGAACTTTCTATGGCGACAAAGATTGGTCCCCTCGCAGTGGTAGATACTGAACCCCGTCAGGCCCGGAAGGGAGCAGCGGCAGGTATTGATCCAGGTGCCGGGGTGTGGCTGGTTGGCGTCGCCTCCCCAAATTCTCTTCGATGGTAGGCGTATATCAGGCCCTGGCGCGGCGCTGGCGTCCCCAAACCTTTGCCGATTTCGTAGGGCAGGAAACCGTCGTCAAGCCCCTGCGCCATGCCCTCGACTCCGGCCGCCTGCACCATGCATTTCTCTTTACCGGTACCCGCGGGGTTGGCAAAACGACCCTGGCGCGCCTGCTCGCCAAATGCCTCAATTGTGAGCAGGGGGTCAGTAGCAGCCCGTGCGGTGAGTGCAGCGCTTGCCGCGGCATCGCCCAGGGCAGCTTTGTCGACCTCTTGGAAGTAGACGCCGCCAGCCGCACCCGGGTAGATGAAACCCGCGATTTGCTCGATAACGTGCAATATGCGCCGAGCGTTGGGCGCTACAAGGTCTACCTCATCGACGAAGTCCACATGCTCTCTACCCATAGCTTCAACGCCTTGTTGAAGACCTTGGAAGAGCCGCCGGCGCATGTGAAATTTCTCCTGGCCACCACCGATCCGCAAAAGATCCCGGCCACCATTCTCTCGCGTTGCTTGCAGTTTCATCTGCGGCGCCTCGAACCAGATCAGATCGTTGCTCGCTTGCAGCAGATTCTTGCGGCGGAGGGCATTGCCGCGAGCACCGAGGCCTTGGCGGCGCTGGCGCAGGCGGCGGATGGAAGCCTGCGCGATGCCCTGAGCCTGACCGACCAGGCGATTGCCCAGGGGGCCGGGCAGGTCGACCTCGACACCGTCGTGGCCATGCTCGGCCTCTGCCCTCGCGATGTGGCGGCCAACTTTCTCCTTGCCCTTCTCGATCGGGATGCGCAGCGGGTTTTTGCCCTTTTGCAGGAGCAACTCGCTCTGGGGCAGGATGCCGCCGCTTTGCTCGATGCCCTCATCGAGGAACTGCACCGCATGGGGCTCGCCCAGTGGCTCGAAGAGGCGCGTCGGCAACTCCCCCCCGCCCTGCAAGAACGGGTGACTGCACAATCGCCGCTGCTACTGCAGTCTTGGTATCACATTTTGCTCTCGGCGCGGCGAGACTTCGCCCTTTATCCCAATACCCGCATGGCCATCGAGATGGCGCTGTTGCGGCTTCTGGCCTTTTTATTGCCGGAAGGACCGCAACCGGCGCTTTCGGCACCCGCCACCACCGTCTCTGTCGAGGCAAAGACCGCAACGCCTATGCCCAGGGCGGAACCGCCTGCGGCGGTGCCGAATGCCGCTGCCCTCTCTCCGCAAGCGGCTTGGGAGGCCTTGCTACCGCAGTTGTCGGTGAGCGACGCGCAGCGGGAGTTTTTGCGTCATAGCCGTGCCCGCCGCTGCGATGCCAGTCGCCTCGAGCTTGCCCTCGACCCAGCCTATGAATCTCTGCTGCGGCGCGAGGAAGACGCCTTGCGTGCAGCCCTGCGCGCGTACTGGCAGGCTGATACGACTCTCGAGATCACCACCTTGGCGACCGGTGCCGAGGCTACTTTGGCGCAG
>DDOU01000132.1:0-676 GCA_002341825.1 Candidatus Igneacidithiobacillus taiwanensis
GCGCCCCAGCCCTCGGCGGTGGTCCAGACGCCAAAGCTGTAGGCAAAGCCCACGGGAATGATCCAGCGCAATCCGACCCCAATGAGCAGAAAGAAGGCAATGATGCTCTCCATTACCGCCGCAAAGACCCCGAAAACAAACGGTCCCACCGCGCTGATCATGGTAATGAAAAAGGTGATGTAAGCGGCAATCCAAGCGGGTTCGCCGGGTAGGGCCTGCTGCAAGTAGCTGAGGGCGTTATGGAGAAAGAAGGGTTGCCACTTCCAAAAGGCATCGAAGGCCCAGAGCAGACCAAAGAGAATGCGCGCCGTATGCATGGCGGCTGGCGCTACCGGGCGGAAAGGGACGCCAGCGAGGCTCCAGTGGTTCCAGGCGCGGCTGGCAATGACAAAGGCAAAGACCAGGGCGTAGATGATTGCCGTGCCGGGGTCGGTGGCGCCCTGGGTATAAGGGCCGCCAAAGCCGCCCACGGTGCTCCACAGCCAGAGATTGTAGAAGACGCCGACGTAGGCGAGAAAAGGCAGACCGAGGCCGGTGATCAGGCTTACGGCGAGAAAGGCATCCAAGACGATGGTAACCCAGGCAACGAGATGCGGCCCGATAGCACCGACCAGGCTGGCCATCCAGTGACCGTAGGCGATGATCCAGGCGGGCTGGCCGCTCACCCAATCGGCAT
>DDOU01000132.1:712-2091 GCA_002341825.1 Candidatus Igneacidithiobacillus taiwanensis
AGCCAAATGCAGCCGAAAAGGATGCGCACGGCGGCAAAGCCGTGACCTTGATGGAGGTTTTGCGTGGATGTTGTCATTTACGAACTCCTGTGCAGGAACTTGCGTAGGGGAGCACCCCGTTGCAGGGTGACATAGATGCCCGGCATGACCAAGAGCACCAAGGGAATCTCGGCCAACAGGCCGGAAATGATGGCGATTGCCAGCGGCGCCTGCATTTCGGCACCGGCGCCGAGACCGAGGGCCAGGGGTAGGAGGGCGAGGATGGCGATGATCGCCGTCATCAAGACCGGGCGCAGGCGGACGATACCGGCACGCAGCAGCTCCTCGGGCTCGTTGCCGCGCAATTCGGCAAAGTAGAAGATAGCGGTTTCGGTGACGATGCCAACGATCATGGTCATGCCGATCATGGCGGTAAGATTGCGCTCGGTACCGGTGAGCCAGAGCCCGATGAAGACCGCCCCGAGAGCAAGCAAAGCGGTGCTGAGGATGCTGAGGACGATGGCAAAATCCTCATACAGGAATAGCAAGAGCGCCGCCACCAACAGGATGGCAGCGAGCAAAACCAAGGCGAGATCATGCATGGCTTGCTGCTGCTCCCGATACAGGCCGCCGAATTGCAGGTACACCCCTTGTGGCAAGGGCTGCTTGGCCAGGCGTTGCTGAATCTGCTGCAATACGGTGCCCATGGCATAACCGTTGTCGATACGGGCGGTAACGGCCACCATGGGCTGTAGATTTTCCGCCTGACGCTCGGCTTGTCCTGCCTCGATGTTGATGCTTGCTACCTGATTGAGGAAAAAATAGTGGCCATCGGGGGCTATCAGGGGAAGGCGGCGCAATTGCCGGATGCGTTGCGAAAGATCCGGCGATGCCTGCACGCGAACGCCGATCATCTCCTCGCCGCAGGGGATACTGGTCACCACTTGTCCTTCGAGCAGGGTGCGCAACTGCTGGGTGATTTGCCCCGGCGTCATACCGGCAATGGCCTGGGCGCGCAGCGGGTCGATGCGGATGTCGATGGCATCACCGGCAATGGTGATGCCGTCGAAGGCCTCGCTCACCCCGGGCACGCCCTGGATTGTGGCGGTGACCCGTCGCGCCACTTGCGCGAGAACCGCCTGTCGACTACCGAAAATCTTGATCTCGATGGGCTGCGGAACGGCGGTTAGATCGCCGATCAAGTCTTCCATGAGTTGCCCCGTTTCGACGCGCAGTCCCGGCACTTGCTCGTGAATTTGCTGGCGCAGGGCATCCATCACTTGCCAGATGTTGCGTTGTCGATCCTGTTTGAGGCGGATGAAGAAGTCGCCGGTATTGGCCTCGGTGATGCCGCCGCCCAGCTGCAGGCCGGTACGGCGAGAATAGGCGGCGACTTCGGG
>DDOU01000132.1:2167-4518 GCA_002341825.1 Candidatus Igneacidithiobacillus taiwanensis
TCGTCCATGGGAGGCAGGAAACCGCTACCGACCTGGCTGTAAGACCAAGCGGCAAGAGCCAGGAGGAGGGCGACGGCGGCCAAGAGCCAGCGCGGCCTCGCCAGCACCTTGCTCAGAACGCGGCGATAGCGTTCGCTCAGCCAGCGCTGCAGCGAACCTTGGCTTTCTGCCGCGATGGCGTCTTTTTGGCGCAGCAGCAGTTGCGCCAGCACCGGTACTGCCAGAAAAGCCACCAGGTAGGAAACGAGCAGCGCAGCGGCAATGGCAATCGCCAGGGCCTGGAAAAACGCCCCGGTCACGCCAGAAAGAAAGGCGAGGGGGAGAAAAATGACCAGAGTCGCCGCCGAGGAACCGGCCAGCGGCACGGTCATTTCCTCGGCAAGGTGCAGGATCGACCATTCTTCCTTCTCTTCGACAATGCGCCGCATCAGGTGCTCGAGCATCACCACTACATCGTCTACCACCAGCCCTACCGCCGCGGCCATGCCGCCCAAGGTCATGATATTGAAGCTCTGGTGCAGCACCAAAAGAATCAGGGCGCTGGCGACCAGCACGCTGGGCAGGGCGATGGCAACGATCAGCGTCAGGCGCAGATTGCGCAAAAAGGCAAAGAGCACCAAGGCGGCGAGGAGGGCGCCAATGAGGATGGCATCGCGTACGCTCCCGGCGGCGGCGGTGATGAGTTGGCTTTGGTCATACCAAGTGCTGATCCGTACCCCTGCCGGCACGCTGGCTGCATTCTCCCGCAGCAAGCGGCGCAGGGCGGCGTCGATGGCCACGGTATTGCCGCCGGGCTGCTGCAGGATATTGAGAAGGACGGCGTTGTGGCCGTTGGCAGTCACCGTCGTCCATTGCGGGCGGGTACTTTGGCGGATTTCGGCAACGTCGGCCAAGTCGACGATGCCGTCGGGACCGGTTTTGAGGATGGTCTGGCCGATTTCTTGCGCAGTTGCCAAGCGACTGCTGCTCAGGATCTGATAGAGGCGGTAGTGCCGCTCGCTGCGGCCGACGGCCTCGATGCTGTTGGCGCCGGCCAAGGCGTTCTCGACATCGCTAAAGCGCAGGCCGTAGTGCTGCAGACGCCAGGGGTCGACGCGCACTGCAAACTCCTCTTCCGCGCCGCCTTGTACCGTGACCTGTGCAACACCGGGAATGCTGAGCAGGCGCGGCCGCAAGTCGTAGAAGGCATAGCGGCGCAGGGCAACGGGATCGAGGGTAGACGAAGTCAGCGCCAGTCCCAAAATGGGGTCGACGGTCGGATCCATACGCCGGGCGCGAAAGCGGGTACCGCTCGGCAGCTTGGGGAGCTCCTGATTGACGGCGGCCTCGACCTGCAGCAAGGCGGTGCGCATGTCGCTGCCCCAGGCAAACTGCAGGGAGATATCGGCGGCACCGCGCGCCGTCGTCGAGCGGATTTGGCGTACTCCCGGCACCCCGCGTAGGGCCTGCTCCAGAGGACGGGTAAGGGCGACCTGGGTTTGCGCAATGGGCATGTTGCCAGCATCCACCGAGACCTCCACCCGCGGGAAAGAGACCTCCGGGAAGAGGGCTACGGGCAGCCGCTGCGCTGCGACCAATCCTCCCAGTACCAGCAGTACGAGAAGAAAGAGCAGGAAGCGGCGATGGCGAAGCAGCCAGTCTCCCATCAGGATTTTCCTTCGATGCGCAGTGCCATGCCCGCGCGCAGCTCATAGTTGCCGAGACTGACGACCTCCTCGCCCGGACGCAGGCCCTGCAGCACCTCGATCCATTTTCCCTCCTGCCAACCGGTGCGCAGCCAACGCTGCTGTGCCTTGCCTTGCACATCGACAAAGCAGTAGGCGCGTCCGTGTTCGTGGAGTACGGCGGAATCGGGAATGGCCAAGGCCTGGCGCTGAGCCAGGACGATGCGGGCACTGAGCAAGGTGCCGGGCAAGACTGGGGCCGCGGCGGGGATGGGCACGATCACCCCCGCCAAGCGCGTGTTCGGGTCGACCTGGGCGAGGATCTTCTCGACTCGGGAGGACCAGGTCGGACTATGGCGGTCTAGGGTCTGCAGCAAGACCTTGTCGTTGCTGTGTACCTGCGGGAGGTCTTCTGGTTCTACGCCAAGCACCACGACCCGTGCCGATGCCGGGTTGAGAAACAGAAAGGGTTGCCCGGCTGCCAGATTGTCGCCGGTTTGCACGGGTACGGAGCTGACCACGCCGGTGATCGGGGCGCGGATGATGCCGCCTTGCAGCGCCGCTTGCCGCCCCTGCAGATTGGCGAGGAGGGCGCGCGCCTTGGCAAGATTTTGCGCCGCCCCTTGCACTTGGGCATTGGTCGCCAGCTGCCGCTGCCGCAAGGATTGCAGGCGCTGCGCCTCGGCT
>DDOU01000132.1:4551-11555 GCA_002341825.1 Candidatus Igneacidithiobacillus taiwanensis
GCCGGGCGCACGCGCAGCAGAATCTGCCCGCGCTGTACCTGCTCGCCAGGCATCACCAAAACCTGCTGCACGATGGTGGCGCAGGGAGCACTGAGCAGATCGCTGGCCTCGCTCGCAAAACGCACCGTGCCATACGCGCGCAGGGTGTGGGTAAACTGCATGGGGCGGGCAGTGCTGACCTGCACCAAGGCTGAGGGCGCCGCCAAGACCGGAGCGAGCCCGAGCGCCATCGACAAGAGCATGGTTGCCAACGCGGATCGCCAGTTCATGGGTGTTTGCTCCAATCGTTCCAGGGAATGCCCACCGCCAATTCGAGGGCGGCCTGATCTTCGGCTGCGGCCCCCTGCAGGGCCAGCAACTGCAATCGTTTGTCGAGGACTTGGCTGCGCACGGTCTCGTATTCCACGAGTGTGGCGTTGTGATCGGCCACGGCTTGGCGCAGCTGCGCTTCGGCCGCGCCCAGGGGGGGTAGTTGCGCCTGCAACAGCGCGATTTCTGGGGCAAGGCGATGGAGGTCCTGCACCAGGCTGGCAATATCGGCGCGGGTCTGAAAAAGGCGGGCGCGGTAGGCCGCATGCAGCTCGGCACGGCTCGCCTCGGCTTCACGAATAGCGCCGCGATTGCGGTTCCAGAGGGGTAGATCGAAGCTGAGGCTCGGTCCCCAGGTTTGCACGTTGGAGGTATCGGCAGCGTGGCTCACGCCAATGCTGAAGCCCGGATATTGGCCGAGAATGGCACGGCGTAGCTGCCCCTCCTGGGCTTGGTACCCGGCACGCAGCGCCGCGAGATCGAGGCGGTGTTGCCAGGCGGCGCGCACCAAGTCTGCGGTCGACGGCAACTGAGGAAGGGCAGACGGTGGCGCCAAGCGGAGGACGAGATCCGGTGGCAGGCCGAGTTGGGCGTTGAGTTCCTGGCGGACCTTGGCAACTTGGCGCTGGAGGGCGAGTTCGCGGTCGCGGCTGTCGACGTAGGCGACTTGGCGGAGGGCATGCTCGGGCAGGGTGGCATCGCCGCGACGGAGATTTTCTTGCGAAGCACGATACAGGCGCTCACTGATCTCGGTCGCGCTTCGCGCTACCGCCTCCTGTTGCTCAAGAAAATAGAGCCGCCGCGCCAGAATGCGGACTTGGTTGGCCACCAGCCATTCTTGCCAAGCAATGTCGTAGTGCACGGCTTTTGCCTGCGCCTTGGCGATACCTAGGCGGGTAGAGCGGGTAAAGAGGCTGGCCAGACTCCACTGCAAGCCCATGCCGTAGGCATTGTAGTAGCCCGCGGTGCTGGGCAGATCGGCGCTCAGAGACAGCTGCGGATCCGGAAGGAGCCCGGCGGCAAAGACCTGGGCATCGGCAATGCCCAATTTGGCACGGGTAGCCCGCAAGTTGGGATTCAGCAGCACCGCAATTTGCGCGAGGGCAGCGCCGGGTAGCGGGGCCTGCAGGTTGATGTCGGCGGTGCTGCGCTGGTTCCCGGCGTTGGCTGCGGCCAGTGCCGCGGCGAGGCTGTCGGGCGTGGCGAGCTTGGTAGACAGGGGCAGGGGATGGTAGCTGGCGCAGGCGCTCAGGAGCGCGAGTGCGCTGCCCAACCAAAAGAACCGAGCGAGCTTCATGGGACGCGCATGGGGCTTTGGGCTGCCAAGGGTTGACGATAGCGAAATAGCAGCCCCCGCCCGGATCGACCGTCCTGTAATTCGATGCTGCCGCCCAGCCGTTTGGCGGCCGCGGCAACAATGGCGAGACCAAGGCCGGTGCCCTCGCCCTGGGCATCGGCGGCGCGGTGGAAGGGTGCGAAGATCAGCTCGCGCTGGGCAGGAGGGATTCCCGGCCCTTCGTCCTCGATCTCCAGCTGCAGGACGTTTTGCTGTACCTCTGCCCGCAGCACGACGCTGCTGCCGGCGGGTGCGTAGCGCAGGGCGTTGTCGAGAACGTTGCCGACCAGCACGCGCAGGGCCAGGGCCTCGGCATGCAACGTCAACGGACCGGGCTGCAGCTGCAATTCGAGGTCGATGTCTTTGCGTTCCGCTACGGGCAGGCGTTCGCCGAGCACTTCGCGCAGCAGGTCGCCGAGTTCGAAGGTCTCCCGCTTTTCCGTACCGGCAAGCTGGCGCTCCAGAGTGAGCAGTTGATCGAGAAGATGACGGCTGCGCGCAAGGCCGGCGTCGACCCGATGCAGGCGCTGCCGACAGGCCTCCCAACTGTCGGCGCGTTCGGCGTTTTCTACCTGCAAGGAAAGGGCGGCCAAGGGCGTCCGCAACTCATGGGCGGCGTCGGCAATGAAACGACGCTCTACCTGCACCAAGTCGGCCACCCGCTGCAGCAGCTCTTGAATAGCCAACCAAAAGGGCAGCAATTCGCGCGGCACTTGGGTATTGGGTAAGCGAAGCTGCGCCTTGTCTGGATGCAATGCCGATAATTCCCGCGCCAAGCGGCGCAGCGGGCGAAACACCGAATAGACCTGCCAGCGCAGGGCGAGGAGCACGATGGGCAAAAGCAGCAGTATCGGCCAGATACTTTGCTGGGCGCCGTCCCAGGCGGCTTCCTGCAGTACCGAGATGGGCTGGGCAACGGCCAAGGCACCGCCGTCCGGCAAGGCAGCGAGGAATACCCGCCAATGCTCCCCCTGGGCTTGCAGATGATGAAATCCGGGTTTCCAGGCGGCCGGAATCGGCAGGGTACCGTCGCCCTGACCGGGACCAATGCGCTCCACGATCACGGCGCCAAATTCCTCGTCATGGCGGATATGCTTTCCCTTGTGCTGAAACCAGGGCACGCGCAAATCATGCCGTGGCAGATGCGCGGGGTCGACCCATTGGGCAATTTCGGCCAGGGTCGCGTCCTGCAGCTGTTTGGCATCTTGGTAGGCCAGCCCATAATCCACCACCGAGGCAATGATGCCACCCAAGATGAGCCAAAAGCTCAGGGTCCAGAAGAGTCGCCCCTGTAGCGAGGGGGTGGCGGTGGTCATCCGTCCTTCTCTACCAGCCAACCGGCGCCGCGCAGATTTTTGATGGCATCGCTGCCCAATTTTTTGCGCAGACCGTGAATGAGGAAATCGATGCTGTTGCTTTCTACCTCCTCACCCCAGCCATAGATGCGCGTTTCCAACTCCTCGCGGCTGAGGATGCGCCCAGGTTTCTGCAAGAGGGCGCCCAGCAGGGCGAACTCGCGCCGCCCCAGGCGTTGACGCTGGGTCTCGGCGCCTTCTCGCCACGCTTCGTGGCTGCTCGGGTCGAGATGAATTATGCCGTTGGACAGCAGGGCCTGCCCGCTGCCGCCTTGCCGTCGCTGCAGCACGCGCAGGCGGGCCAGCAGTTCTCGGCTCGAAAAGGGTTTGACGAGGAAGTCGTCGGCACCCGTATCGAGGCCCTCGATACGGGTCTCGACGGCATCCCGGGCGCTCAAGATGAGCACCGGCAGCGCACTGCCACGACCGCGCAACTCGCGCAACAGATCCAGGCCTTCCCCATCAGGAAGGCCAAGATCGAGGAGCAAGACTTCGTGCTCGCTCGGGGCGAGGGCGGCACGGGCATTGCGGGTGTTGCGCACCCAATCTACCGCATGGCCACCCTCGCGCAGGGCGAGGACCAGGGCCTCTCCCAGCATCTCGTCATCTTCTACCAACAAGAGCCGCATACCTTCCCCAATTCCTCGCCCCAGGTCGGCCTTGCTCAATCCTTGCCGTTATCGACGGAATTTTCCAAGACCTTGCCCGTAATGGCATCCACCCCTACTTCGTGTACTACTTTACCCCGCTGAATATCGAAAGAGTAACGCAGGCCGCTGCCACCGGCTTCCTTCTCCAATTCCACGTCGGTAATCTTGCCCGGAAAAGCCTGTACGGCAATGGTCTTGGCCGCAGCCAAACTTACCTTGGCCTCCTTGCTGTACTGCTCGCCCTTGAACGCCAGGGCGCTACCACTGGCAACGAGTCCTGCCACCAACAGTCCGATGATGATGTGTTTTTTCACGCTACCCTCCAAGTCGTTACGGGACGCCCCATGCGTCCACGGTAATGAGTATGGCGGGAGAATCTTAGGTAACCATTAGCAGACGAAGGTAGGCAGGCTCACCCGTTGGCGTGGCCTATCGGGGTGCTCCTACGAATCTGCAACAGGGCGATTTTCTCACGGCTGTACAGCTCAAAGCGCACAAGGATCAGCGCGACGTGATAGGGGGGTGGTACGGCAGCCTGAACATTCTTGAGGTCGATTTCTGGGCATACCAAATACAGTGGTTGCTGCTGCGCCATTGGAGCGATTTCGTCCAAAGTGGTGAGGTGATGGATGGGCATGGCGCCGCGTCCGGCGTAGAACAGAAAATCCGGCTGAAACCATTGCCAAGAGGCGAGGTGGTATGGTGCGCCTTGCTGTATTTTCGCAATTTCTTCTCCCATCTCTCGAGATGGCTTTAGGTGGTTGAATTCTGGTGTGTAGAGAAAGACCAGCATGGCGCTGAGAATAAGCGCCCCGGTAGCGAAGCTGAGCAGCGCTGCACGAAAATTCTGCCGCCAAAGAAAGACCAGGGCAACAATTGCCGCGCCGCTGTAGGGTAAACCGATGAGCAGGAGATTGGGTAGCTGTGGCTCTTGCTTGGGTAAAATCCAGCCACCAAAAACACTGAGCGCCACACCAATCCCCAATAGAATGACAGGGGAAAGCCAGTCGAGACGAGAGGGCTTAGTGTTGTGCATGAGCAGGCGCTGGTCAAAATACCAAGCAAGAAAAATCGCCAAAGGTGGGTATGATTCCCAAACGTAGCTTGGCAGTTTGGTTGCCGAGAGCGAAAAGAAGGCGGTCCAGATAACGGCCCAGATGAGTAGAAAGCTGAGCTTTCTGCGACTTTCGTGATTTGCAAGGGGCCAGAGTTTTCGCAGTAAAGAAAAGGTCTGTGGAAAAAATAAAGACCATGGCAACATGCCAAGTAGGATACTGATGAGATAATAAAACCAGGGCCCTTGATGTCCTTGCATGCTCGAGTCGAAGCGTCCGATGTTCTGCTGGATGAGGAATACCTTATCCCAGGACCACTGCGTTTCGAGTCCAACGGCAACGTACCAAGGCAGCACAATAAGTAGAAAGAGCGGGATACCTATGCGCAGCTTTCCTGCCTTCCAGAGAAATGGTAGATTTTTCTGGCCAAGAAGAAAAAGGACGATAATCAGACCAGGCAAAAGGAAGCCTATCGGACCCTTATCTAGGGTAGCAAGGGCCAGGGCGACATAAAAAGCGATGAGAAATCGTTTGTCGGCGTTTTCGGTATACGCGATCAGAAAAAACAGTAGCGCTGCAGAAACTGTCAAAATCAGGAGTGGATCTGGAGTGGCGCTACGAAAGATGATGCTGCTGTGCAGTAAGGTTGCGGTTATGGCTGCTGTGAACAGGGCGATGCGCGGATTGTATAGCCGCTTTACAGCTATCCATAATAACAAAATGAACAGTGCGCCAATGAACGCCGACCCTACGCGCAGGCCGAAGGAGTTCCATCCAAAAATTTGGGTACCACACCACATCAGCCAGTAGTTGAGTATCGGCTTATCGGGGAGAAGCTGGTTATTGAAGGTCGGCACCAAAAGATTGTGATGCGCAATCATCTCCTTCAGCGCCTGGGCATAGATGGGCTCGTCAATATCCCAGAGACTGGTATTCCCAATTCCCCAAGCAAAGTAGAGAAGGGAAAATACAAATATTGCGATAGAGTATACAAAATATCTTTTTTTATGCATTTTCTTGTTGAATGTCTGTATTTTCGATAGGGCTTGACCAGGTGTCCTGCACCAAATAGATGGGTCGCTGCTTGCTCTCTTCGTAACTACGCGATAAATATTCCCCAATGATGCCGAGAGCCAGCAGTTGCATCCCGCCGAGGAAGAGCACCGCAACCATCAGCGAGGGATAGCCCTTGACGCTATTACCGTATAACAGAGTTTCGATTACCAGATAGGCCGCATACAGAAAAGAGCTCAAGGCAATGATCATTCCACTAAAAGACGCTAACTGCAGGGGTACATGGCTAAAAGAGGTAATGCCTTCGATGGCAAGTTGCCCTAATCGCCAGTAATTCCAGTTGCTACGCCCGGTATGTCGAGCTTCGCGGCGATAGGCGACCGAGGTACTGCGGAATCCTGTCCAGGCGAAGAGTCCTTTCATATACCGACGTCGTTCTGGCATGCGTTGTAGAGCATCCAGCACTCGCCGTGAGAGTAGGCGATAATCGCCAGTATCCTGCGGGATTGTAATATTGCTGATACGCCCCAAAAGCCGATAAAAAAGAAAAGAGCTCAAGCGTTTTGCCAGGGGTTCACCATCACGGTGTAATCGTTGTGCATTAACTACATCGTACCCCTCGAGAAATTTTGCAAATAGCTCCGGGATCAATTCTGGAGGATCTTGTAAGTCGGCATCAAGGGGAATGGCGACGTCCCCACGCGCATGATCCAACCCCGCGGTCAAGGCTGCTTCTTTCCCAAAATTACGCGACAGATCGATAACGGTAATGCGGTTTTCTCGTTCGCGTAGAGACAGTAACTGCAATAGCGTGTCGTCAGTACTTCCATCATTGATAAAAATCATCTCCCAAAACTGACCAGTGTGCTCTAACGCCGTGCGCGTACGCTCAAATAAGGGAGCGATATTTGAAGACTCGTTGTGGCAGGGAATAATTACCGACAGCAAATATTTTTTCTGCAACGCCCGCGCTGCTATATCCGGACGAGAAGCAACGGCTTGGGTGATATTCTCCAGAGGGCTGGATGCGCTGCGCCAGGACGACATTTTTCGCTTTCTCCAAAACGTGTGCCTGCGCTATGTCCATCGCGTCATTGCGCTTCCGCTCCCATTGTACTGTCGAAGACTTAGGAAATACTTAGGAAAACGACAGTTGACTTTCTACTTATTGCAGGTGTTATGGTGCGAATGGCTATCCCTTTCCTGCCTTGGAGGCTTTCCCATGTCGAAGGACAAGCATTTCGCACTTTCCCGCCGGCGCTTTCTTACCCTGGGTGCCAGCAGC
>DDOU01000132.1:11639-18760 GCA_002341825.1 Candidatus Igneacidithiobacillus taiwanensis
CGGCACCCTTGCCAATCCCGCCGCAGTACGGCGGGCAGCTCGCTGCCGACGGGGTACGTGAGTTTCATCTGCACATTGCTGCGGGGGTAAGCGAGCTGAGTGCCGGCTTACACACCCCTACCTGGGGTTACAACGGCGCGTTTCTGGGGCCGGCCTTGCTGATTCCGCGGCACCAGCCCGTGCGCCTCTGGGTACACAACGCTCTTCAGGAAAGCACCACGACCCATTGGCACGGCGCCCATGTTCCGGGCAGCATGGACGGTGGTCCACAAAGTCTGATTCGGCCGGGGAAGACTTGGCGCTACGCCTACCAACTCGATCAGCCCGAAGCCACCCTTTGGTATCACCCGCACCCTGCCTCGCGCACCGGGCCGCACGTTTACGCTGGTTTGGCTGGACTCTACTTGGTACAGGACGGTACCGATGCGGCCTTGGGCCTGCCGCGCAGCTGGGGCGTCGATGACATACCGGTGATCGTGCAGGATCGTGTATTGGACGACACCGGCACCTTGCAGTACATGCCGACGGCCATGGACGTGATGGGAATGAAGGGCAATCGCTTTCTCATCAATGGGCGGGAAGCCCCCGTTTTCCATGCACCGGCGCAATGGGTACGGATGCGACTGCTGAACGCCTCGAATGCCCGGCTCTATAATTTTGCCTTTTCCGACGACCGCGAGTTTTACGTCATTGCCAGCGATGCCGGCTATCTGGCGGCCCCGGTTGCGGTGCGGCGTTTGCTCTTGGCTCCGGCAGAGCGTGCCGAAATTCTCATCGACTTGCGCAGTCTTGCGGGTAAAGAACTCTACCTACGTAGTGATTCCGGGAGCGTTGTCCCAGCATTGAGCGCACGCTCCATGGACAGCGATGCCTACGATCGCAGCAATTTTCCGCTCCTCGCCATACGCGTGCGACCGCGCCTGGGGCCGGGTGGCAGGCTGCCTGACCGTTTGGCGGAGATTCCCTCCCTGCAGGCCAATGCGCAAACTCGGCAATTTGTGTTGCGCGGTATGGCAATGCAGCAGGATATGCCGGAATTACGCCAAGCGATGCAGCAGGTGCGCCATGCCGGACCCGGAGGAATGTCTCTGGGTATTGATGGACAGCGCTTATTCTCCATCAACGATCGCTATATGGATATGCAGGTGATCAACGAAAAGCTGCGGTTAGGCAGTACAGAAATCTGGCAAATCGAAAATCGTGCCGAGATGGCGCATACCTTTCATGTACATGGAACCTCATTCCAAATTCTTTCGCGCAACGGTGCAGTGCCACCAGCGACCGAGCGTGGATGGAAAGACACCTTACTCATTCGCCGCGACGAGACGGTGCGTTTCATTGCCCACTATGCACAGCCGGCGACGGAAGAATTCCCCTACATGTACCACTGCCACATGCTCGAGCATGAGGACAATGGCATGATGGGGCAATTCACCGTGACCTGAGCTTATTGGGAAAGGATCGGTCGGTACACGAATATTGCGTGGTCCATGCCGGCGTAGGCGTAGACCTCGTGGTTACGTGGGTTGATGGCTCCGGTATGGGTGCTGAGGTATCCGGTTTTGACAAAAGCCACGGGTTTCAGGCTAACCGCATTATAGACGTCAAATCCCTTCGCCTTGCTTTCAAAAGCGTAGACCAGTTGATATTGCGGATCGAGCACTACCTCATCGATACCGCTCTGCGAAGGTAGACGCTTTAGGATTTTTAAATCCTTACCCTGGAGTACCAAGATGCCGTCTTTGGTTGTGCCGACCCACAAATCGCCGGTTTTTTCATCAAAGGCCTGCCCCTTGGTGTGCGAGTTTTGACCATTAGCGGTGGGTAGGGCGGTGTTGATCTTATGGATGATCTGGTTATTTTTTAGATTGATGACTTCTTCCCAAGAGTCATCCGGCATATAGAGTCGATCCTTGGCGGCACGCAAGGTACCAACATCAGGGCCACTTCCCGATTGCGGATACAGTGCGATCTTGCCGATAAAGCGGGGTTTTTCTCCTAGCCGGTATATATCAATCCAATTGCTGTCATCCATGGCAACATACAAGCGATGATTGCGGGTGTCGGCATAGATGGCGTCGGGAGTCAAGCCAACGGGCCGAAAGTGGTATACAACTTTCCAGCTATGCTTAGAGATGACATAGATTTGATCGTTGGCTTGGCCATTGCTTTTGCCATTGGAAGTCCAGTAGACATAGTTCTTATCCCAAGCCATACCCGAAGGATTTTGAATTCCTCCTTGAATGATATGCGCGATCTTATTGTCAGCAGGATTGATCACCGCGCCACCGCTGTACGCCATGGAGGCATAAATATTTTGGGTTTCGGGATCGTAACGGAGAAGATCGCCATGGCCATCCGTCGTGGGCAATACGATTTTCTTGACCAATTGGAAGTGGACGGTTTCGGCGGAGGAGATGAGTGGCACGCAGGCAATAACGGCTGCTATGCCAATGGAGAGCAGTAAAGATTTCATTGGGTATCCTCTATCGTAGCGGGCGACGGAAAGATAGCAGCCGCCAGCGCCAAGGTCTACGTGCGTTAGGGAGATGCCTCGGCTGTGATCCAGCTAATTGTACGCTAAGAATTGTGCGGTACGGTGAAGCGTTAAGGGCAGAGAATCGCAGTAAGGATGCCGTATCTATTGTCATAAAAAATTCATAAAAGGTTCATAAAACTGTAATAATAATGTGCTAGCCTCTCACGTGTTTGGTTGTTATACGACCAAAAGTTTTGTTGAGATACAACGATCCGCTACGAGAGGTTATGCTCATGTCCCAAAATGCGATGTCTTCTGTTCCTCCTCGGAGGGTTGCTTCGATTCTGCGGGCGGCCATGGCCGCAGCCGGTTTCCTTAGCGCCGGCATGGCTTACGCCGATACTGCGGTAACCGCGCCCACCCAATCCTCTATTTCTGTTGGTGAGGTGAGTGCCGCCATTAGTGCTACTAGCGATCTTGGCAGCAAAGAAGCCAAGAGCCTCACGCAAAAACATAATTTTAGCTCCGGCCAATCGATCAAGGTGCTCGACAAGGCGCAGATGGCCGCCGCTGGACCCTTGGGCGGCAGTGCTCAAGCCTTGAGCTATGCGCCGGGTGTTGGTGTTTCTGGGTATGGCTCCAGTGGGGCAACCAAGACTTCCATCAGCATCAATGGAATCAAGCAGGGATGGGGTGGTTTTTCCGGCGGGCAGATCGATGATGGTAGCCTGTCGGTAACCTTTGACGGCGTACCTATGGTCGATCCTTCCACGGGGCTATGGCAGTCGCCGCAGGTGCCGCAAACCGGCATCTTACAGGGCATTGGCATCACCTATGGTCCCGGCAATCCAGAAAATCGCTGGTATAACAATATTGGTGGTCAAATCGATTTTGTACCGCTGCAGCCCACCGCCAAGCCGGGTGGCGACATCAAGCTTACCTATGGCAGCTATGACGCGAAAAATATCGTTTTCAACATTCGTACCGGCAGTATCGACGGCTGGTCTACCATCCTTGCCGGTGGCGCCGGATCGTCCAATAGTTATCGGCAAAGCCCGGATGGTTTCAATAACCCAAGTTATAGCTACGCCTGGTTTTTGAAGACGCGTAAGACGTTCAGCAATGGCGATTTTTCTGTTGGCGCCTACCTAGCGAAAGGCTCTGGCTATCGACCAGTCCCGATTCCCGTGAACTCGATTGCCGGTGTGACCTTGGATGGCACCGCCAATTCGCCGCTATATAGTCAGACAGCAAGTGGGTATTATTCTTCCCTACCGAATAGTGTTTGGTTCAAGCAGGACAGCAACAGCACTTGGTTACTGTACAGCAAGCTGAATGTCGATCTCGACAAAACCTGGTCGCTGCACAACATGATCTGGTATCGCTATGGTCATCGGCTACACTTTCATTATAATAACTATGGCTTGTCCAATCCCAGTAATCTCTACGAGTATAACAACCCGCACGACTCGGTCTATGGCGACAAACTGTTTTTGACCGCCAAATTGCCCTATAACGAAGTCAGCTTCGGTGGCTTCTTTCTCAATAGCGATTACAACACCAGGAATGCCTTCTATAATACCAACGCGCCCTACTATGGTTCGCGTCTAGTACCAAATGCGCATTATCGCAGCGATTATTTTCAGCAGACCGACCTCGCTGCCTTTGTGCAAGATCGGATCTCGCCAATGTCCAACCTGCACATTACCCCGGGCGTTCGCGTCATCAATTACCAGACGCGCTATACCCCCTCTGGGCAAAGCGATTTTCCACAAGCCTATGCGCTATATCCTCATAATAACCAGGGAGTTCTGCCGGCAGCCAGTGTAAGTTTCACTCAGGTCGAGCCGTCGTTGGATTTCAATTGGCGTCCCATCCCATGGCTGGCGGTGTTTGCCAGCTATGCCCAGGCATACAAGGAGCCGCAGGTGGGCGGTGGTGGCGGGCTGTATCAGAAAAAAGCCCCGATCTACAATTTGGAGCACAGCGCAGATTACAATGCGGGTGTGAAGGTGCATTTTGATAACGCCGCTTTCCTCCATCATTTCCTGTTTACCGCTAGTTTCTATCATCTCCATTACACCAATCAATATATTCCTCTCTATGATAGCAATGGAAACTATATTGGTGATGCCAATGGCGATTCCGTATATCAGGGCGTCAATCTCGCTTTGGATGACGAGATCCTCTACAATCTCGATTTGTTCATGAATGCGAACTTCGAAAAAGCGGTTTTTGATCACTACGTAACCGGTGGCGTTTCTTATGATGGCTTACCGGTATCCAACGTGCCCAATAAAACCTTCAATATTGGCGTTACCTATCGCTTGCCGCTTGCCGGTACGGTATTGCAGCCGCGCCTGTGGTATCAATACGTTGGCGCGCAGGGCATGTTCAACAACAATACCGGCGCGCCTAGCGCCGATAAAATGCCGGCCTACGGCACGCTCAACTTGGGTATCGATGAAAAGATTCCCAGCGTCGGTCTGGTACCGTTTTTGCGCCATGTCGACTTGAACTTGAATATCCTTAATCTCACCAACAATCACTACAACGAATTCCAGTATATTTCGAGTGGTGGCTTGTTGGGCGGCGATTCTGCCGGGCAAGTCCTGGCCCTGCCGGGCGCGCCAATTACTGTGTACGGAAGCATTTCCGCGCATTTCTAAGGCGTTGGGGTATTGGGCGTCGCCTTTGCGGAGGCGGCGCCTTCGCTATTTCTGCGCCTCCACTAATTATTTGCAAAGACACCTGTGCCATACTCTGCAGCTATGTTCCGCAAAGCACCAACTTTGCCCACGGCATTTTCCGGGGTCGCCTTGGGGCGAGCCGCCATTGTTGCCGTCGCATTTGGCTCGGCCCCGGCATTGGCATCCTCTTGGACGCTTTCCCAAGCGGTTGAGCGCGGTATTGCCGTGCAGGCGCAGGTGGCGGCTGCCGCAGATCGTGCTCGCGCCAGCCGCGATCTGGCCGCGGCGTCGACGGCCAATCGCCTGCCACAATTGTCCTTGCAGATGGGTGGGATCTGGTCGGCGAGTCGGCAGGGGCAACCCTTGTTCGTGTCGGCCAATGGCAGCGAGGAGAGTATTGCCGAGCTCGTCGTGACGGCGCCAATTTTTGATGCCCAGTTGCAGGCATTGGCAAAGCTGGCGCACGACGGCGCCCTGGTGGCTGCGTACCAAGTTGATCAAGCGCGGCTGCAGACGGCAGCTGCCGTGACCAATGCATGGTTTGGCTTAGGGTTGGCGCAAGAACAAACGGCGCTGTGGCGACAGACCGTAGATCAGGAAACGCAACTCGTTGCCCGTAGCCAGAAAGCCTTTCGAGCAGGTTCGGTGGCACGCATGGATCTGGTGCAAACGGAGCTACTACTGACCCAGGCTCGCAACCAGTACGCCCAGGCAAAGGTGCAGCAACAGACCGCCGAGCGCGCCCTGAACCTCCAATTGGATCTCCCTGCTACAGCAGCAACGACGCTCGCGACGGCTGCTCTGGCAGGGCCGATGCCTGTACCTACCCGCACGGCGCTTTGGCAGCAAATGCAGGCCAAGCAACCGCTTTTGCAGGTGGCGCAGCGGCAGATTCAGGTTGCCGAGGCGCAAAAGTCGGTGCAAGAGGCCAGCTATCTGCCCGTGTTGAACGCGCAACTGGCCTACGGCGTCGATAGCAGTGGCGTTCCGCGTGGGCATGACCTCGGTTGGCAGGCCGGCCTGCGTCTGGATTTTCCGCTTTTTGGATTTGGTCGACGCCAAGCCTCGGTGGCAGCGGCGGGGGCGCAGGTCGCCGCCGTTCGTGCCGATAAGGCAGCCTTGCTCTTACAAATGCGCAACCGCTTGAACCAGGATTGGGGAGCCTTTCGCGCTGCCCAGGAAAACGCCCGGCGCGCCGACAAGATCGTGCACCAAGCGGAGGCCGTCTACGACATGACGCGCAAGGGTTTTCAGGATGGCGCCATCAATGCCCTGAATCTTGCCCAGGCGCAAAACGCTTGGATTCAGGCACGCCTCAACTCCGTACAAGCACGGTTGCGCCTACATATGGCCTATACCCAGCTGCTTTTGGATGAGGGACAAATCCCGTGAAAAACACGCAAATAGGCCGCTGCGGCCTTTTGGGGCTCCTCATGGCCGTGTTCGTGCCCATCGCCGACGCGGCTGGTGTTCCTGTGCAGGTGATGCCAGTGCAGGCAGCAGCGCAAGGTGCGGTGGTAACCGCCTTGGGCGAGGTGCGCAGCAATGCCGCAGCAACGCTGGTAGCACCGGCGAGCGGGCGGGTACTCGAGGCCCTGCAAGGCGACGCCCAGGTACAGCGAGGGACGGTGATTGCCCGCATCCAGGCAGCGGGCTTCCCGGCCCGGGTGGCCGCGGCCGAGGCACAGCGCAGCTACAGCGAGCAAGTCGTGCGGCGAGATCAGCACCTGTTTGCCGATGGTGTCATTGCGCAGGCGCAGGTGGATACGGCACGGCTAGCCGCTCGGCAAGCGGGGGATGCCCTCGCCGCCTTGCAGCAGGAGGCAGCAGCCTTGCAGATTACGGCGCCGAGCTCGGGGATGCTGCAATATGTAGTGCCCAACGGCACCCAGGTGGCCGCCGGGACGGTCATCGCCCGCCTCGATGGGCGCGGCCAGCCCTGGATTCAGGCC
>DDOU01000132.1:18835-21512 GCA_002341825.1 Candidatus Igneacidithiobacillus taiwanensis
GGGCAGAGTGCCCGCCAGTCTGGTTTAGTGACGGTCCTCATCCAGTTGCCTGCCAAGAATCACTTACTGCCGGGCGAGTGGGTGCAGCTGCGGCTGCACCCGGCCATCGCCCCTGCCCAGGGTAGCGTAGAGGTTCCCGCAGCGGCCATCGTCATGCGCGGCGCCCGGAGTTTTGTCTGGAAGATGGAGCACGGCCAGGCCCAGCAGGTGCCGGTCGACATCATTGGTAAGCGAGGTGCTGCGGTGCTGGTGCAGGGCGCGCTGCGCGTAGGCGAGGAGGTGATTACCGCCGGAGCGACCCGTCTTGCCCCCGGCGCTGCCGTGCGGCTGGCGCCATGATGCGGCGCTATCTTGCCTTTTTGTGGGCAACGCGCAGCACGCTCCTCGTCTTGTCCTTGCTGTTGCTGGCGGCAGGCTTGGTGGCGCTGCGCAGTATGCCCGAGAGTGTCTTTCCTGCGGTAAATTTCCCGAAGATTTCCATCCTCGTGCAAGACCAGGACCTGCCGGTACAGATCATGTTTTTACAGGTGACTCGCCCCCTGGAAGAGAGCGCCGAGGGAGTGGCCGGGGTGCACTTGGTGCGCTCGCAGACCGGGGTGGGTTTGAGCAAGATCCACGTCTACTTCGACCGCGACGCCAACCCCGAGAATGTGTATTTGCGCCTACAAGCGCGCCTCTCCCACGTCGCCTTGCCGGCTGGGGCCAGCCTGAGCGTACGGCTCATGCGGCCGAACATTTATCCTGTGCTCCAATACGCCCTGGTGTCCAATCGCCTCGACAGTTCGAGCATGATGGCGAGCTATGCCTTCGTCATCCGCCCGGCTTTGCTCTCTCTGCCCGGGGTCTACCAAGTGCAGGAAACGGGCCGCGGTTGGCCGGAACTCCGGGTGCAACTGCAGCGCCATCTCCTCGCCCAATACCATCTCTCGGCGGCGGCAGTGTTGACGGCATTGCAGCAGGATCAGGGCCCCTTCTTCTCGGGTGTGCTTCAGGCCTTTCATCAGCAATTCGTTCTTTCAACGGCGCCGCGGCCCGCGAATCCGCAGGAGCTCGCGCAACTTACCTTGCCCATCGGCCCGCCCAATACCGAGGGCATTCACGCCCCACTGCCTCTCGGGGCCCTCGGCAGTGTCTCACTGGGGCCACCGCCGCGCTTGCGGGCGGCCGCGGTTCCCGGCTGGCAGCATGCCTTGCTTTTCGACCTCTCGGCGCAGCAGGGGAGCAACGAGGTGCAGGTGGCACACGCGGCCGAGCAGCGTTTGGCGCAATTGGCGCGGGACTTGCCGCCCGGGGTTCATCTGCAGCCGGTGTACAACCTGAGTCGCCTGATCCACTCGAGCCTGCAGGATGTATGGCAGGCCCTCGCCCTGGGTACGCTCCTGGCTTTTGTCGTCGTGTTGTTTTTTCTGGGACGATGGGATGCCGCCCTCGCAACCCTGACCGTGGTGCCTCTCTCCTTGGCGGGAACGCTGCTGATTCTGCATGCCCTTGGTTTTGGCATGAATATCATGACCTTGGGCGGTATAACGGCGGCCATCGGCGCCTTGGTGGACCATGCCATCGTCATTATCGAACGTGGCATCCATGGCCTCGAGCACGAGCCGCTGGAGCGGCGGCAGGAGCGCGCCCTGCAGCGGCTACTCGATTTGTTGCCCCTCATGACCCTGGCCACCTTCACCTCCTGCATGTTGTTTGTTCCCCTCATCTTTTTATCGGGAACCGTGGGGCTCCTGTTTCGTGATATGGCCCTGGCCATTGTCATTGCTCTTGCTGCCTCCCAGTTGGTCGCCATTACCATCACCCCAATCTTTGCGCTTTGGTTGGCAGGACGTCCGCGGCCGGCGCGGCGGCTCTGGGGCGAGGCCTGGCTGCGTCGCCGGTACGCACGGCTGCTGGTACGCGGGTTGCGACGTCCCCTCCTTGCCCTGCCGGTAATGCTCGTGTTGGCAGGTGTCGGTGCGCTGCTTTTCATGCAGCTGCCTACCGCTTTTCTGCCGCATTGGGGGGAGGGGATTTTCGTGGTCCCCTTTCGCACGCCCACCGGTAGCAGTGCCGCCGAGACCCTGCGCGTGGGCCGAACGCTACTACAGATTGCCGAGCAGAATCCGAATGTGGCGCGGGTTTCTCTGGTGGTTGGCCGCGGACTCGGCAATGCCCACTCCACCGCCAACAAAGGCGGCATCACCATCGTCCTGAAGGACCAGCGCCCCGACAGCACCTATGCGGTGATGCAACAAATCCACCAGGCCTTTCGGCGCGCCGTACCCGATCTCACCACCCTGGAGACGCAGCAGGTCATGGTCAATCGTCTCGGCAATATGTCGGGCTCCCATGCGCCCTTGGTCTTACAGCTCTACGGCGCGAGCCCTGCGGTGCTACAGCAGACGGCCGCTGGCCTCACCCAAACCCTGCGAGCGAGTCATGCGTTTCAATCGATTGTGCTCAAAGCCCCCTCGGCCGGCCCGGAGATCCAACTGCAACCAACACCGTTTGCTCGTATTGCTGGAGAAAGCCCGCAGCGCCTGGCGCAAAGTGTCAAATTGCAATTTTGGGGCGTGCAGGCAGGATATCTGCTCCAAGGCGAGGAGATTTTGCCAATTCGCGTGGAAGTGCAGGGCGCGCAGGGTACCGCACCGCAAGACCTCGCCGCTCTCGCAGAGCCCCTGCCCAATGGGCG
>DDOU01000132.1:21557-23460 GCA_002341825.1 Candidatus Igneacidithiobacillus taiwanensis
AATCTCGTCCCGGTGGCAGAAATTCGCCTCAACCCGCGTCTTGGTGAGGGCTTGTCGCAAGCGGCGGCACGTTTGCAGCGCCTTGTCGATGGCAGCCATCTGCCTGCTGGCGTGGGCACGCAGATCACCGGGTACTACCAGGCACAGCAAAAGAGTTTTCAGCAAATGCTGATGATTTTGGCGGCGGCACTCCTGCTGCTTTTGGTGTTGCTGGGCTTTCAATTTGGCTCCCAGCGCGCCGCGGTTGCGGTTTTGCTGGCCATCGCCTTTGCGGCGCCTGGGGCGTTGTTGGTGTTGTGGCTGACGGGAACGGATCTCGATAGCAGCTCTATGCTCGGCATCCTCTTGGTCTTTGCCATTGCCGTGAACAATGGGATTTTGCTCTTTGCCCGCGCCCGCCAATTGGGCGGGTACCAAGCGCGCCCAGCTACGATTGCCTGGGCCGCCCGGCAGCGCTTGCGTCCCATTCTTATGACCATGCTGGCAGATGTTTTTGGTTTTCTGCCCTTGGCCATTGGCATTGGCCATGGCACCGGGCTGTTGCAGCCTTTGGCGCTGTCGGTAATGGGCGCCTTGCTGCTCGCCACCTTCACCAGCTTGTGGTTGGCCCCGGTTCTGTATTCTGCTTTGTTTACCCTTACCGAGAGGAAATCATGGAAGCGCAGCACTGGCCTTTACCGTTAAAGTGGTTGCATTTTGCCCTGGCGATTTTGGTTACCTTTCAGCTATTCAGTCAGCTGAAAATGCACGCGATTTGGAAGCACGTGGGCGTTGCTCCGTACCAGCATGTGCTGTATTGGGCGCATATGCTGTTGGGTACCGCTACCTTTTTGGTTATTTTGTTGTTCTGGCGAGAAATTTGCCTATCGCGGGAGCTTCGTCTGCATCTTTTCCCCTATTGGGGGGTGCACAGAGAACGGATTTGGGAAGACATTCGCGGGACTCGCCGCGGCATTTTGCCCGCCGGGGGAATGCGTGGGGGGCTGCCCGGCTTTATACATGGATTGGGCATTCTTGTGGTTACGGCCATGGGGCTCTCGGGTATTTTGATGTTTTATCTGATTCTCTCCGCCCATGGTGTCAAACCTGCCGCCACCTACTATGCTCTACCCAAAAGCATTCACTCGCTGGTGGCCAATTTGCTCTGGGGATATTGGGGCGGGCACCTGTTCATGGCGCTTTTGCACGCCGTCAAGGACCGTAAAATCTTGCGGATTTTTGTGCTGGCGCGGTGAGTGGCGAGCCCGCGCAAGCGCGCGGATCGCCACGGTGCACGACTCAGCTAGCCGACTGTTTCGGCTGTAAACGCCGGCTTTGGTAGCGTTCCCAGCTGAGGTGAAACACCATACCGAGCAGCATGGCAGCGAAGAACAGGAGCACTTCGGTATCAAGGGTGCCGATGGCCGCCAGGGCGGGGCCAGGACAGTAGCCGCTCAAACCCCAGCCGCTGCCAAAGAGTAGCGAGCCGATCACCAACGAGGGGGTGATGTCGCGGCGCGTTGGCACACTCATTTTCTCTCCAAGCACCGTTTTGCCGTGCCGAACCAGGAAAGGAAAGGCCAGCAGACCAACGCTCAAGGCACCTGCCATGACAAAGGCCAGGGAGGGATCCCAGGTGCCAAAAACGTCAAAAAATCCAATGATACGGGTCGGTTCGGTCATGCCGCCAACATTCAAGCCAACGCCAAAGAGTAGACCGATCAGCAGAGCACTAACGAGTTGCATGGGGAGCTGCCTCCATTCAAAGGACATGACGAACGAGGTTGACGACCAAAAACCCGGCCGTCATAAAGCTCAAGGTGGCAACAATAGAGCGTCGCGACAAGCGCGATAGACCAACGACGCCGTGCCCGCTGGTGCACCCAGAGCCTAAGCGTGCCCCGAACCCCACCAGAAACCCACC
>DDOU01000132.1:23556-24440 GCA_002341825.1 Candidatus Igneacidithiobacillus taiwanensis
ACGTCTGCCCCTCGGGCGGTAAACAGCCCGCCCAGGATGCCGCTGATACCGGCGATTTTTCCGTTCACCGCCAGCAACAGCACCGCTGCCAGACCAATGAGTATTCCACCGAAAAAAGATGTCCAAGGATCGAAAGTCGCGATATCAGTCCACATAAAAACCCTCATTGAGAAATTGGGGGTACGCTCCCAGAACTTGAATTGGTTAGTGTCTGCTTATATACTAATTATAAAGGTCGCAGTCAAGGCCTTGATTAATAAGACATGATCATATTTTTATGATCGACCCAGAGTTGCATCGATGGATGTTTTTTGCGAAGGGAGCGTACTACCATGACTGAACCTGTGATCAAGACGTTTTTTGATTCTGCCACATCGACGTTCACCCACGTCGTTTCCGATCCCGTCAGCCGGAAAGCTGCCATCATCGACCCGGTTTGGGATTACGATCCCAAGTCGGGCCGCACGAGCGAGCAGTCCTTGCAGAAGTTGGTCGATTATGTAGAGACCGAGCACTTGCACCCGGTCTGGGTCTTGGAAACCCACGTCCATGCCGACCACCTAAGCGCCGCGCAGTTCTTGCGCCAGCGCTATGATTGCAAAATCGGTATTGGCGCCGCCATTACGCAGGTACAGGCAACCTTCAAGCCCATTTTCAACGCCGAGAGCGAGTTCAAAACCGATGGCTCGCAGTTTGATCGCATCTTCGCCGATGGCGACAGCCTCGAGGTCGGTGAACTGCGTTTTGTAGTGATGCATGTGCCCGGTCATACTCCGGCGGACAGCGCCTATGCCGTGGGCAAGCACGTTTTCGTAGGCGATACGATTTTTGCTCCAGACGTTGGCTCGGCGCGGTGCGACTTCCCCAATGGCAATGCACGCACC
>DDOU01000038.1:0-9976 GCA_002341825.1 Candidatus Igneacidithiobacillus taiwanensis
AGCCTCGACCGCCTCTATCTCACCCGCGGCAAGGGCAAGAATGGGGTAGAGGTATCCAATCATACGCGTTGGATTGCGCCGTTGGGCGGCATGATGCAGCGCGTTTTGGCCGAGGATTTGCGGCGACAAGCCGGCAAGTACACGGTGCTGCTTGCCGGATCGCCAGTGCCAAGCGGATCGCGGCCTCTACAGCTACGGGTGCAGGTGCAGGAATTTCTGCCCGAGGAAAACGGCATCGTCGTGCTCGATGCCGACTACTTTTTACTGAATGGTGAGGGAACACTCCAATATGCGGGGCATTTTCGTTATCAGAGCACGGTCCAAACTGCCGCTGCGGCCGAAGCGCAAGCCATGAGTGCGGCGGTGGCAGCACTGGCGCGAGATGTTGGCCGACACATTCCAGAAACGTGATACCAAATTTCTGTAGGAAGAGGGTTCCGCGCCGAGGACTCGTGATTATTAGCCCGGAGGTTATGCGCCGTCATGCGTATCCCATCATCAGTCATTAGCCTCGAGCGCTGGATTTGCGCGGGATATGAACATTTCGAATACCAGCTTTTACAACGCGTTTCCAATCGCGCAAAGGTGATTGTGATTTTGGCAGCGGTGCTTGGTATTGCCTCTGCCAACCTCGCCGCCCTCGGGGCCTTGGCGCATGCCCTCGAGAGTACTTTACATATCGATGATGCGCGCTTTGGTGCGATCGGTACGGTTGCCTCTCTAGCCGGTGCGGGACTCACCTTGGTCGCTGGCGTATGGGTGGATCGTCGTAATCGTGTGCGGCTTCTGGCGATTTTTGCGGGCGTATGGGCACTAGGGATGGCAGCGAGCAGCTTGGCGGCAGGCTATACCGAACTGCTCCTTGCGCAAGTGGTGGTGGGGGCGAGTGGCGTCTCTGTAGGCGCAGTAGTCGCTTCGCTTACGGGCGATTACTTTCCACCCGCGCAGCGGGGCAGAATCTTTGGGCTTATCGTCGGCGGGGAGCTGGTGGGTGCAGGGGTAGGAATGATGCTTGCCAGCACCATCGGCAGCCTCTTTAATTGGCGTATTGCCTTCGCTGCTCTTGCCGCCCTGGGCGCTCTCGGTGTCATAGTCGTCCGCAGGTATCTGCGTGAGCCTAAGCGCACCGCGATGGGCAAGCTCGCAAGTCAATCTCCCCAACATCAGCCCTCGAGTACGGCTACCTATCGTAAGGTTGCCCTCCTGATTCGGGACTTGCACATCGAACCTTTCCCGGAACGGGTGTTACGAGAGGATCCGACGTGCTGGCCCTGGTGGCGAGCAGCGCGCTACATCGTGACCATTCGTACCAATATCATTCTTGTTCTGGGCTCTTCCGCCAGTTATTTCTACTTTACCGGCATTCTGGTATTCGCTGACCTCTATCTCATGCTGCGTTTTCAACTATCGGCAGATACTGCCAGCATGCTATTCATGCTGCTCAGCAGCGGCGGAATTCTCGGCGTGCTCTTCAGCGGTTGGCTCGCTGATCGCCTCTTGCATCGGCGCATCGTCGCCGCACGGGTTTGGGTTGCGGCTGGCGCCTTTTTTCTCACTGTGCTGAGTTTTCTTCCTGCGTTTCTAGTCGCCAATATCTGGGTTTCGACTCCGGCCTTTTTTCTCGCCGCAGCCGCCTTGGGGGCAACCAACCCTACTTTAGATGCTGCACGATTGGATATCATGCACTCCCGCCTCTGGGGAAGGGCAGAAAGCGTTCGCAATACAGTGCGCTACACGCTAGTCGGTTTGGCGCCGCTGATGATTGGGTTGCTCGTCGATAAGCTGCAGACCGTCGTCCCTAACGGCGCTCAGGCCTTGGGAGATGCCTTTTTGATTCTACTGGTCCTCCTACTTTTAGCCGGGATATCCATGGTCTTTGCTGCCTTTACTTATCCGCGCGATGTCGCGACCGTTCTACTATCGCAAAAATACTGAACTCGCCCAAAACTCGCCAATCGGAAACAGGCGACCTCGATTGCAGCGATTGCTTGCGTAGATACTTATCCTGCCGATGATTTCGGCAGTCGAATATCGACGCTTTGGTAGTAGGCAAAACCTCGTTGCGGCTCCTCCTGCAGCTGACCTGGGGCCACGAATTCGGCTTCCGTATGTGCCTGGATACCACCTTCTCGCAGTAGTTCCGCAATCGCTCTGGCACGAGCCTCCGCAAGCTTTGCATTGAAACTCTGATTACCAACCGTACTCGCTCGACCGATGACTGCTACCCGCGCAACTTGCCAGCGCTGCAGCGCCCACACAATGGCTGCGACCTGTTCTGCTTGTTGGTCGCCGATGTGGCTCGAACCGATGGCAAAGTCGACATTCGGTAGCGCCTGGGCAGGAGGAATCAGTGTCAATTGCCAGTGACGATAGCGATCTTGTAGTTGCGTCTCCATGTTTCGCCATGCCGCTAAGCTGACGCCACTCTCCGCAGTAGGTAGCAAGGTAATTTCCTTCTTAGCCACATCAACATCGAGAATGCGAAGCGGAAAGGGAAAGGCCTTCCGAATCGCCTCGGCAATTTTGTCCGACTCTGGCATAGGTAGTGATGGCGCCCCTGGTACACTCGCCACCGATGGCGCCAGGGCAGTAGAGGGGGCAACCTGCCAAGTCTGCACTTGGCTCAAATGCAAAGCCACTGGTCGACCGAGATGCTTTGCCAGGGCTTGCTGCGCGAGTCGTGCAAGCTCTGGGTCGGGATGGCGACTGACGATGATCGCGTGTACCTCCAATGGTTTCGAATGGGGAAAACTCATATTGAACTGCACCAGTCTGCCATTTCCAAACTTACTGACTTCTGTAGCAAGAACAGAGCGAGCCGTTTCCGTGTAACTGGTCTCGGAGGCCACGGTGAGCAGCGTCTTCAGAAGCGGAATTGCCAACAACGCGAGTATCGTCGCAGCAAGAAGCGATTGCCACAGAACATGACGCCGTTGCCATTCTCGCGGCAGAAATCCATACCAGAGCATGACGATCGCAACAGCAAACGCAATAGCGACCAGGTTGGTCAAAAAGAGCAAGCCAGCGCCTTCGGCAATTGCCCCGCTCAGGGTAGCGATGCCATAGCCTACCACGGCCAGGGGCGGCATCAGTGCCGTCGCAATCGCAACACCAACAATAGCGCTGCCACGCCCGCGCACCACCGCGTAGCCACCAGCAAACCCCGACAGAAAAGCCACCAGAAGATCGAAGAGGTTGGGTCGTGTGCGGGAGAGGATCTCCGCAGTAACGTAGTGCAGTGGCGAGAAGTGGACGATGGTGACCGAGATCGCCAACGCGAGAACGATACCCACAAGCAGTCCCAGGGCACTACGCGCTAAAAGCTTAGGCGCAGCGAGTGCAATGGACAAACCGGCAAGCACGATAGGACCCATCAAAGGAGAGATGAGCATGGCACCAATGATGACTGCTGCGGAGTTCATCAATAGCCCGATAGTAGCGATTCCGGCCGAAATCAGCACCATGAAAGCGTAACTATTACTCAGACGCCCGTCGGCAATAACCTGTTTGATGATGGCGCCATGATCTGTTTCAGCGACCATTTTTCGCCACCAAGAGCGCCAGCGCTGTGGGGACAATATTGCGTGAGACATCATACTCGGGGTTGCACGCTGCGGTTCCATACACGCCTCAGGGTCTTCTCTAGCGATCATTATCGAGCAATTTTTCTTATTATGGAAGACAATCCGATAGTTCATATCTCAATAACATGCCACCCTAGCAACCCTGTTGGCATTACTCATACGTACTGCGCATGGGATCTTCCCCTACCGCAACCTCTGTTGCGATGTCCATCAACTCCTTGGCGATAACATCACCAAGAATCACGCAGAGAAGGAATCTTTTTTCCTAATAGATGTTCTAGTTTAGTGATATCAGGATCAAAAATTTCCTTTAAATAGTGTTGAACTTCGGGATCTATTTTTGGCTTGTCTGCCGCCTTGAGAATGAGATGTTGATACAGCCACCACTGCCGCTTTCTCGGCAATAGATGATAGCCAATCCATCGTGCCCAGGGATGCCCAGCAACCCTTCTCGACCATGCGCCACGCGACGCCTTGAGCCTATTGTGTGCCGTTTGAAAAATTTCCGGATTAAATGCAGCAGCGTCAATTTTTAGAAAGCTAGCCACCCGTTTCGCGATGGCCTGCGGATCCTCAAACAATTCTCGAGACGGCAACACCAGTACGTTATCTTTACCAAAAGTCTCTATATATCTTTTCACCTGCTCATAGTATAAACCCAAATCAACATAAAGATAGGAGATCCCAAAACCTTTTCGGGCACAACAAAAATCTTCTTCTAACATTTTGATGGTAAAGTCTTTATTATTTACTCCCTCTCGATAATCCATCAGATAATGAGAATGAGCACGTACAATTGGGTCTCTGGGGAGAACGATTATCTTGGCATCGGGAGCCTTTTGATAGATTCTCTGCGCAGCTTCAGAGCACCAGAGATTTTAAGTTCTTGCACCCCCATTGCTTGGCAATCTTTTGCGGTTTGATATGACTGTAAATACTCTTTCTCGTTATCAACAAACTCGACGAGGTGTAAGCGCTCTTTTACCGGTGCCATTCTTGAGAAAAAATGCGGCTCTTTAAAATCGGGAAGGAAGACCTGCGGATGACCTTGCAGATATCGATATAGAGAAGTAGCTCCACCCTTTACGGTTCCCACAATAAAAAATTTGACCAGATATCATGCGCGGTCCTTACTTCCAATTTTGCTGACATATTTTGCCCTGATAGCAATAATCTTGTGAGAACTTTTATTCGCTCTCCGCATAGCATAATTATTTAGGCTTGCCAATTCATCACCAACAGAAAAAGCTCGCGCCAGTGCGCGAGCTCAAAACAACATCGACTACTATCTCCTGTTGGTCACTTCACCAACTTCTTA
Organism: Candidatus Igneacidithiobacillus taiwanensis; assembly: GCA_002341825.1. Taxonomy (GTDB): domain Bacteria; phylum Pseudomonadota; class Gammaproteobacteria; order Acidithiobacillales; family Acidithiobacillaceae; genus Igneacidithiobacillus; species Igneacidithiobacillus taiwanensis. The sequence continues at coordinate 4,903 of DDOU01000038.1, forward strand.
CGCCACTGCCCCTGCTCCATCATCGGCGCAAAGAGTTGGTAGTATGGGCCCTTGTCGAGATGAGCAAGAACTCCCTCATTATGGATCTGGCGACATTCGTAGTCGAGCATGGCGTGGGCGATTCCCATGTGTGCCGCTTCGGGCGATTCCCACTCCATGTGAACCAAATACTGTACGGGTGTTTGCCCTGGAATCGGCGGTGTTGTGGGGATTGCACTGCCGCGGTTGGTGTTGTACTCCGGCGGATTAGCACCAAGAGTGGCCTTGAGCATGCCCTTGGGATCGAGCTGGAATGAGCCGATGGCAGACACGCCAAATTGCTTCAATATCATCCAGCCAATCATTCCGGGCACATTTTCTTTGAACCAAGTCAAGGTCTTTTCAGCCCCTTCCTCAAATTGCTGCTCGTGCCCGTCCATGACCCAATGATCGCCAATAGCAATGGATCTCTTGGCCGCCAGTGCAACCTTGGGAACAGCTTCCTGCTTGGCGAAGGCACCACCCAAGGCCGCAGGAATATCTGTCATAGCAATGATTGGCGGTAAATCCGATCGGACAATTTCATAGTACGGCTCCCATGGCCCTTCGATAACCATACCCAGGCAGTCCCCACAGAGCTCATAAATTTCCTTAAAATTATCGTGGTGCATCTCCTCGTGCGATTGCACATCTTTCCATACGGTGTATTGAAACATGGCAATCGGATTCAGCGTCTCGTGCATATCGATAGCGCCGCCGCCATAGCGGCCGGCCATGGGATGAATACCGGTCTGCAACAATTGCTCAAAACCCAAAAATCCAGGGTGTGAGGCGGTAGTGATACAGACCTTTGGCCCCACTCGCATCATGGTCTGGTAACTTTCTGGACGATTGGCAACTTTTGACTGATTAATGGCAATGATTGGATTTTTGGTCATCACATCTCCTTTTTGCAAGCATGAGCACTAAATACAACTTCACCATGTTAAGTATAGTCCATGATTCTCGGATTTGCTCAGATGGACTATTACAGGTAGAGATATGAAGACAATATTATCCGCTAGACTCTGCAAAACTCCTTTGCCATAGAGCGGGAAAAACAATGACTCGACACATAATACGCGATCTACAGAATCACGCCGCTAGTTACAGATAGATTTACGATTAGAAGCGCCAACGCAGGCGTAGAAGAGCAACCAGAGCCGATGCATAGCGTCCCGAGGGCCTGGGAGAATACTGCAGGTCTGGACGCAGGTATAGATTGTTGGCGATATGCATGCGGTACGATAATTCCCAGACGGTTTCCGTGCCACCGCCCCGTAGCCAAACATTGGCAACCCCAATTGCCGTGACGTCCTCTCCGCTATGCGGCAGCAAGCCGAAGAAATACGCACCAGCACCCATGAAGGTGGTAACCGGATCGCCACCGCGGAGGTTCCTTGCCGCCATGAAAAAAGCTCCTCGCGTATCGTCAGCCGCAGCACCAGCAAAATAGAGACCATTGCCTGCCGGTCCGGTACTGTCTGCGAGACTCCTGCGCTGGGTATATTGCCAAGCACCAGCTTGCCACTGCAGCGTATAGCGACCAATCTGCGCTTCGCGGTCCCATTCAAGGATGGCAAAGCTGCCACGACTAAAAACCCCGCTAAACGGATGAATGGGGTCTCCCTGAAATACTGCTCCCTTTATTTCTTGATCGTACCATCTGTGCGAGCCCATAACGCCAAGACCAGAATAGGGAATGGTTGGCGTCGCTGAAATATTGGCGCCGATATTGGGCACAGGACAAAAGGAACTATTCAACAGGTATTGCGCACCATCAACCACATTGAAATAATCCGAGATATTAAGCATTCCTACTCGATAAATGGTAGAACCACGATACGCCGTATAATAAAATTTGGTTAGACGCAGCTGTTGCCCAGCGTAGAGATTGCTGGCGGCTTGGGTTAGTCCGGCACCGCCGTCGGGCCGGCGACCATGGGCATTCAGCGCCGCGAGCACCTGCATATAGAAATGGCCCTGGCCTAAACCAAAAGGCTTGGAGTCCACACGCAGGTGCGCATAGGCAAATAGGTCGGCACTGGTGCTGCGTTCACGCCCGCCCATAAGGTTGCCCACATATTCGCTATCTATGCGCCCGCCCCAATGTGTAGCTTCGGGCCAAGGTGGCGGCAAGAGATTTCCAAACAGCATAGGATTATCGAAGTACCCAGAGATCTGATTATGCGCAAATAGCCTAGCGTACCTTTTTGTTGCAAGCATCTCCCTCTTCTACCCTGGCGCGAATCAGCTGCACTGCCGGACTACGCCGCAGATAGTCGCCAGACCAATCGAGCAATGCGCGTAGGCGATTACGAGCACCAATGATTCGGTAGATATGCAAAAGAAGCCACATCATCCAGGCGGGATAGCCAGTCCAGTTTGTTTTTCCTAATTGGCAAACGGCGTCGAATCGCCCAAGGACCGACATGCTACCAAGATCTCGATAGACAAAAGGCGCTGGCAATGGCCGTTGTCGAACCAACTGCAAAACCACTTCCGCAGCATAGTGTCCTGACTGCATGGCGAAGGGCGCCACCTGAGGGCAGGGATATCCTTCCGGTCGCAGAGCCAGATCTCCAAGCACGAATACTTCGGGATGATCGGGAAGCCGTAAATAGTCGTCCACCAGAAGACGGCCACCATAACCCTTTGGAACGGGCAGCGATTCCAAGACTGGATTGGCGGTCACGCCCGCGGTCCAGATCAGCGTTTTTGCCAATAAAACGGGCCCAGAATCACAGTGTACCTGCCTTCCATCGTACCGTTGCACGTGGGTTTGTAGCCGAAGGTTTGCTCCCAGATGGCGCAGGCGTTGGGCGGCATGCTGCTGTAGTTTTGATGCAAAGCCCGGCAAGAGGCGCTCACCCCCATGCACCAGGGTGACCTCGATTTCCTGGGGAGCCAACTCGGGGTATTCGCTGGGGACGAGCGCCTGTAGCGTTTCCAGCAGAGCGGCGCAGAACTCCACACCCGCGGCACCACCGCCGGCAATGACAAAATGTAGCCACGCCTTACGAAGGATTGGCTCTTGGACCTGACTGGCCTGCTCCAAGGCCAGAAGAACGGTCGAGCGCGCCCTTTCCGCGGCACCGAGTCCCTTGATGTCGAGGGCTGTACGGGCGAGTTGCTGATTCCCGAAGAAGTTAGTTACCGTGCCCATGGCGAGCAGCAGATAGTCGTAGGAAAGTGCAGTCCCGTCAGCCAGGGTAACTCGCCGCTGCTGCAGATCTATTGTCTCTACCCGACCCAGGCGAAAGGCGATCCCGCCCTGGGAAAGAATCCGTCGTAGCGGCGTGCAGATGGCTTCCCCTAGGAGTTCCCCCGTTGCCACTTGGTAAAGCAAGGGCTGAAAGAGATGATAATTGTGTTGATCGAGCAAGGTGACTTGCAGCCCTCGTCCAGCGAGGCGCTTGGCGGCGGCAATGCCAGCAAAACCGCCGCCAAGAATGAGCACACGGTCAGTCATGGCCTGCCTCAGGAGCAATTCGACTGTTACGCCACGCGAGATACAGCAAGGGAATGGCCCAGAGGGCGGAGAAGCGATAGATCTGGTCCAGGGGCAGGAGAGACTGCAGCGGTCCTAACCCCGAGGAGCCAATGCCTTCGCCAACCATCAGCGCACCCACGAGAAGACCAGCCATTTGCGTGCCTTCCTTGGGGTGCGCCGCAATCCCGTACGACATGCTGTACGGGTAGTAGATGCCGCAGGAAAATCCCGCTGCTGTAAAGGCCATGATCAAGGTGGCAGGAGAGCGGAGTTCCGGTATCAGCAAAAAGCATGCAGCCATGCCCAAGGGCGCAGCCAGATAGGTCCAGCGGCGGGGCAGCCAATGATCAGGAATGGCCCCAAGAAGAAAACGCGCCACGGTCATACCCCCCCAAAAGAGTGAGAGCGCGAGGGCACCCGAGGCGGCGGGCAGGTGGCGATCGACGGTCACCAACACATCCGCCCAACTCCCAAAGCTGCCCTCGCAAATGGCGTAGATCACCACCCCCAGGGCAAAAGGCAACATGCTCCGGCGCCAGGCCTGCAGCCCTCCCAATTCCTGGCTATCCGCTTTTTCTTCCCGAGCCAAGGGCAACAGCAGCAAGGCAAGCCAAAGCAAGAGCAATAAGCCTGGCCAAATATTCCAAGCGCCTAGCTGGGAGAGCCAGTGTAGCAGTACCGGCGACACGGCGGTGGCACCACCAATAACGGCATTGAGGATGGTAACGGCTGCTGCTGCCGCGCCTGTAAATAACAAAGAGGCAGCGCGATTGATGGCGGCATTGGTCAGGCCAAAGCCCACCCCAAGCAAAAGCGTCTCGGCGAGAAGGAGGACAAACAGAAAATTGCCAGCGCCAAAATAGGCCAACGTGAGACAAGCCATAGCTACGGCGTTGACGAGAGCACCCAGGCGAAAAAGTCCCTTGGCCCCCAACTGCTGGTGGATGCTACCGGCACCCAGGGCGGCAAGGACGGCGCCGAGGATTTCTGGGAAGTAGAGCAGCCCATAACTGCTGTTGCTCAAGTCGTAGGGAGCGCCGCGCAGGGTCGAACCCAAGGCGGGGATGAGGACAAAAGCAGCGCCCTGCAAGAAGCCAGCGGCAAAAACTGCAATGCTCCCCCGTTTCATATCTTGCCGTCCGCAAAGCGCTGGCGTAGATGCGCACCAACCCGCAGGGCATTGGCCATGATGGTCAGCGAGGGATTGACGGCACTGATGGAGGGCATGAAGCTTGCGTCCACGACATAGAGATTATCGAGGTCGTGGGCCTTGCAGTTGGGGTCGAGAACGCTGTCGGTTGGATCTTCCCCGAAGCGGCAGGTCCCCACCTGATGCGCGGTAGCAGAAATGTCCATGGGTTGAAAAAAAACCGTAAAGAAACCGACACGATGAAGCATCTGTCGCCACTTGGCGCAGAGCCGTCGATGACTCTCGCGGTTTTTGGGCTGCCAATGCAGGCGGATCACCCCATCGGCGTCGAGGGTAACGCGATTGTCGGGATCCGGCAGGTCTTCTGTGGTAAGCCACCAGTCCACTGAATGGCTGGCCGCCCAGGCCGTCGC
>DDOU01000038.1:10030-25074 GCA_002341825.1 Candidatus Igneacidithiobacillus taiwanensis
GGGAAAAGGATACTCGGGATCGCCGGAATCCTCATAAAAGTCGTTGAGAGCCAGGGTTTTTTGAAAGACGCTGCGATTTTCTCGACCGAGGCGGATGGCCATGCAGGCACTATTGAGATGGCACATGTAGTTTCTACCGACCTGATCGCTACGGTTGGCCAGCCCGCTCGGGAAGGGCTCCGCAGCCGAGGCGAGCAACAGGGCGGCGCTGTTGACCGCGCCTGCGGCAAGGACCACGACGCGCCCGCGGAAGGTGCCTTTGTCGGTTTCTACCGCCTCGATGCGGCGGCCGTCGGCGCTGCAGAGGAGCTTGTGCACCCATGCCCCGGTCTCGAGGCGGACATTGGCGTGCTTCAAGGCCGGCCGCACCCCGCAGACCTCGGCATCGCCCTTGGCATGGAGCAGACAAGGAAATCCATCGCAGCTGGGGCAGCGCACACAGGGGCTGCGCGCCGGGTCGTCCTCCAGGCGATGAATGGCGAGAGGTAACGGAAAGGGGTGATAGCCCAAGCCGCGCAGGGCTTCGTCGACTTCGGCAACGGCAGCCTCGTGCGGAATGGGCGGGAAGGGATAGGGTCCACGCGGCGGCTCGGTGGGATCGGCGCCGGCTTGACCATGGGCAAAATACCAGGATTCTGCCTGATCATAATGGGGCGCCAGATCGTTGTAGCTGATGGGCCAGGCGCGGGTGGGACCATCGTAGTGCTGGCGTACGGCAAAATCCTTCTCCCGCCGGCGCAGCACCGCCGCTCCGTAAAATTTGGTGTTGCCCCCCACATGGTAGCCGGTTACCGGCGAAAAAAGCCGCCCCTCGCCATCGCGCCACTGCTCGCGGGTATGGTAGCGATGCTCCCGAAACACCGTATCCGGGTCCCAATTGCCCCATTCCCGAGGCAAAAAATCGCCGCGCTCCAAAATCAGAATACGCAGACCGGAGTCGGCCAGGGCACGGGCCAGGGTCCCGCCCCCGGCACCGCTGCCGATGATCAGGATGTCGGCGTCCATGCTAGCCTCCGTGGCGAAAGTCAGGATAGATGAGCATGCCACCATCCACCGCTACCGTAGTTCCCGTGATATAGCTCGCCAAATCACTAGCCAGAAAGGCTACCACCTGAGCGAGTTCTTCGGGCTTACCCAAACGCCCCATGGCAATTTTCTTGTCGAGATCTTTGAGAGAATCGGGATTTCCCCAAACATCGGCATTGATGGGGGTCTGGATGGCACCTGGGGCTACCGCTACCGCACGGATTCCCTTGTTTGCCGTCTCCTGGGCTAGGGTNNGCCTTGGCGCTGGTGTAGGCACTATAGCCCTCCCAGGGGATGAATTCGTGCACCGAGGTTACGTTGATGATTACCCCCCGCTTGCCCTGCTCCATAAGAGGGACGGCAGCACGGGCGCAGTAGTACGGACCGAGAAGGTCGACGGCAATCACCTTTTGCCAGGCATCGGGCTTGTCGGCGCCCACCAGTTGGTGCGGCCCATCCATGCCGGCATTGTTGATGAGAATATCGAGGGCGCCGAACTTCTTATACACGTCGTTCACGAGTTGGGTAACGGCATCCACATCGGCAACATCGGCGCTGAAGGCCTCCGCCTCACCGCCCTGCTGGCGGATGCTTTCCACCACCTTGGCCGCTCCCTTCTCGTCCTTGCCATAATGCACCGCCACCCGTGCCCCCGCCGCCGCCAGTGTGGTGGCAATGGCTTGGCCCAAACCGCCACTCGCCCCGGTTACCAGGGCCACCCGGCCCTGCAAATCAATGTTGAGCATCTTCTTCCTCCTCGATGGTCACGGTAAAATTTTCCCCCTGCCAAGAGTCGTCATCCTGCCAGTGGATGGTGAACTGCAACCGGGTTCCAGCCGGAAATTTCTGGCTGGGCAAGATAGCAATGTGGCCGAGATCCCAGTCCGCGCTCGAGGTATCTTGCACCTGTTGCCAGTCGTTGATGCCCCAGTGCAAAACGAAGGGACGGTGCAACAGCACCCGCAATTCTTGCCCTTGGCGCAGACGGCGCGGGCGTTGGCGCAGACGCCACAGGCGATAGTCGAGCTGCGGGCGCTGGCCCTGATAGCGTGCCCAGGTTGCTGCCGGGCGGTCTACCGGCGCCTTGGCGGCCAGACTATGACAAAGCTTGACGAATTCGCCGTGGGCCCAAACCAGGGGCATCGCCGAGCCGCTGGGCTGTCCCGGAAACAGTCCTTTTTCGGGAATGGGATCGCGATCCCAAACCTGCTCCGGTAGTAAACCGCCAACCCCGGTCATGGCGGTCATGGCGTGCAGGTAGAGGAGCGCATCCTCCCCCGCCGCCAGGGCGTAGTGGCCGCGTTCTCCAACCAAGAGCGGCCAGCCGCGCCCAATGCCGCAGCCGTCGAAGGGGCTGCCATCGGCATGCTCGCCGTACCCATCGCCATTGTAGCGGTGCCAAACCGGCCCATTGGGCGTATCACTGCGCAAGAGGGCATCCATGACCTTGACCGAGTCGACGATATGCGGATCATCGGCACGGCGCAGGCCATAGCGCACCAGCTGCAAAAAGTCGTTGGATACTTGCTCTTCGGCAGGAAGATGGGGGTCGTTGGCGCGATTCTTGATCTGCACCCACTCCTCCTTGGCGCCATCCTGCACCAAGATGTCGGCAGGGGCGATGCGCAGATAATAGCCTTGCACCCCGTGCGTGCGCGCCAAATCGGTGTTGCGTACAAAGGTCCAATCCTCGAGCCGAGCATTCCAGTAGTCGGCAACCATGCGCGCACAATCTGCGGCTTTGCCGTCGAGAAATTCTGCGCCCTCCACCAGGGCAGCGATGGCTACCGCCAAGGTAAAGGGATTGACGCCAGCATCCTCTTCCCAACGATCCTGCCCGGTTACCGGTCCCTCGCGCAGGATGAAGGCCAGGGCGCGGCGNNATCATGTCGTGCACGGCAATATCTCCAAGGGACTGATGATCTTTTAGTAGCGCCGCCAAGAGCACTGGAAAGGCGGCCTCGTCGAGTTGAATACCCTGCCAAAAGGGCTTGCCGCCCAACCATTGATTCTGCAGCCAATGACCGTCCGCCTGCTGGGTACTGATCAGGTAGCAGAGCACCTCGCGGGCCTCGGTCACCATACCCGCCGCCAATGCCGCGCCAGCACTTTCTACCAAGTCCCGCGACCACACCAAGTGATAGCCGCCACGACTATCGCTGGCCTCCCCCCAGGGTACCGAGAGGCTTGCTACCAGCGCTCCGGGAAAGGTACGGTCGGCATGCACCTTGAGTACATTCTTGGAGCGCTGGTAGAGGGCGAGCATGTCTTCGGAAAGCTGCCGACCGAAACCACGGGGTTTCTTGTGGCTGTCGTGCCATTGGCACCAGGCAGCGGTATAGCCGTTGCGGATTTCCGCAAAACCCTCGGCAAGACTCGCCCAGGCGTTGGTCGCGGCCGCCTCTTTGCTGGTGCCAAGGCCCAAGGCCAGGGTGCCGCGCTGGGGTAACTCACCCGCCAAAGCCACTTCGCCGGGACCCGCGCTATCGTATTGCCACTGCATGACGCCGCCGTGCTGGGCCAAATCCTGCCAGAGATCGCTACTCCCCACATAACCGACACTGCGGCGACCAAAAGCCGGCGTGCCAGCACTATCGCGACAGAGCAAGGCCAGGCCAAAGGGTCCCTGCTCCGCCCACAGGAGTTCTCGTCCCTCCCACGTCCTGCACCAGGCATGGTTGGCGGTGGCATCACCGCCCAAGCGAGAGGCGCATAGAGCAAAGACTTGCAGAGGATCTTTGGTCTCTAGCTCGTAATCGAGCAGCAACACGTCGCGCCGCGGGTCGGCGACCACCGCAAAACGAAAATGAAAGCGCTCGTGGCGGTGTTCGATGCTGGGTAGCGGCACCCGACTGTCGGCAAGGGTCTGAGTCCAATCTGGATGGCACTTGAGCTCGAGCCAAAAACCTTGGCCATCGCTAATCAGAAAACCCAGATCCCGAATGGCAGGAATATCGATACGCGGGTAGAAAACTTCCGTAAGAATACCCCGCCCCAGGGTAAACCAAACGCGGGCAGGCCCGAGTGCGGTACCAACGCAGGATTTTTGCGCGGTGGCCCAAACCGGGCGGGAGGGCTTTGCGGCTGGGGCAGGATGCTGGGCGGTGGTCATGGTAGCTCCTTGTGTTGCCGAGAGGATTTACCAATGAGTGTAGTCTACTATCGGGGTATGGCCGGGCGCGCCAGGCAACTGCGCAGTAGGCGTGATTGCGGTCTACCATTGCTCGCAGACGTTTTCGCTTTTGCTAATATGCCGTTTTCTGATACGGTATGACCTGCTTGTATGCAACGAAGTGGACCCATGTAAGACACTGCCTGTCTTGTCATACCGCTCAGGAATATCTTCCTGAAGTTTTTCCAACGCTGGCTCTAAGTTGATGCCGCTAACGCGCGGCCGCACACAGAATCCGCTCTCTACCTGGAGAACGCCTTTATGCGCGAAACGTATACCTTTTCCGAAGTCAAAACCAATGTGCTCAGCGGTCTGCTGATTGCCTTGGCACTGGTACCTGAGGCTATTGCCTTTTCCTTTGTTGCCCATGTGCCTCTGATTGCTGGCTTGTATGGTGCTTTTTTTATGGTCTTGATCACCTCTGTATTGGGCGGACGTCCAGGCATGGTCTCCGCTTTCAGTGGCGCCACCGCCGTCGTGATGACCGCGCTTATGCTCAAATATGGTATCGACTACGTCTTTGCTGCCGTCATCCTCATGGGCATCATTCAGATCATTTTTTCTCTGGCCAAACTCAGCAAATATGTGCGTATCATTCCACGGCAAGTAAATTTAGGATTTATCAACGGCCTAGCGGTAGTTATTTTTTTGGCGCAGATCGATCATTTCAAGGTAGTAACGCCTTCGGGCGTAGAGCAATGGATGCACGGTACACAGCTCGCCATCATGCTCGCACTCGTCGCGCTCACCATGGCGGTGATCTATCTTCTGCCGCTGCTGACCAAAGCCATCCCAGCCACCCTAGCCGGCGCCTTGGTTACCACCTTCGTCGTAATTCTCTTTCATATTCCGACCACAACGGTGGGTGACATTGCACATTTGGCCGGTAATTTGCCGAGCTTTCGGATACCCGACGTGCCTTTTTCCTTACACACACTGATTATCGTCGCCCCCTATTCGTTCATTCTCGCTGCCAATGCCCTGATTGAAACCCTGCTCACGCTCAATCTCATCGACGAAATGACCGACACCCGAGGCAAACCAAACAAAGAATCCATGGCGCAAGGTATTGGCAATCTGGTAAGCGGCTTTTTCGGCGCGACCGGCGGCTGTGCCTTACTTGGCGAGAGCATCATCAATGTCACCAATAATGCATTAAAGCGCTTATCCGGCGTTACCACTGCGATTGCTCTGCTGGCCATCATCCTCTTTGCCTCGCACTGGATCGAGCAGGTTCCCATCGCCGCATTGGTTGGCGTCATGTTTGTGGTTGTCGAAAAAACTTTTGAGTGGAGTAGTCTCCGATTTTTTGGCAAATTACCTGCCGCCGATGTCGTCATCGGAGTTTTGGTGGCGGCCATGACAATTTTTGTCAACATCACGCTCGCGGTGGTCACTGGCGTCATTTTATCGGCACTGCTTTTTGCTTGGGAGCATGCCAAACACATGACGATCAAAACCCACGATGACGAGCAAGGACGGCGAATCTATGAAGTAGAGGGCACGCTATTCTTTGCCTCGGCACACCAATTTTCGGAGCTCTTCAGCCCCAAGAATGATCCCGAGAACGTGGTGATCGACTTCAAACGCGCCAGAATCATCGATCATTCCGCTATCGAGGCAATAAACTCCCTGGTGGAGCGTTATGAACGACGCGGAAAACGTCTGCAATTACGCCATCTCTGCAAGGATTGTTTGGAGCTGTTGAATAACGCAAAAGATATTTGCGTCTTCGATATCGATGATCCGACGTATCACATTGCTGACAACAAGCTGAGCTAACGTAGAAAGCGTTTGCCTTACAAAACGATATGTAGGAATTCGGTAAGGGTGCGCGAGCGGAGGGTTTCTCTAGGAATTGCCAGAAAACTCTCCCACACCAAAGAACTGTCGGTAACGCGATGATGACAGAGTCCCCAATCCGGGCGTTGCAGATAGACGGATTTATCGACAAAACCGATGCCCATCCCAGCTTTGGTCATTGCCCCTACAGAATCGACATCATCTACCTCTACCAAGCGTACCGGGCGCACATGCAGACGCGATAGCGCTGCTTCGAGGACTTTGCGTACCCCGGAGGTGGGTTCGCGCCAGATCAGCGGAAAATCTGCCAAGTCACCCAGACAAAATTTTTCTTTGCCAGCCAGCGGATGCTCTGGATGGAGAATCGCCACGATTTCATCCGTGATCCAGGGAATGATTTCGAAGTTTTTGGGAAGGCTGGGTATCTCCATTCCCCCCTCAAAGAAAAAGGCATCGAGATCGGATACACTGATGTTTTCCCAGAAGCTTACGCCACTTTTGAGATAGATATTCACCCGCGGATGGGCTTCCTGAAATACTTTCAGATAAGGCGGCAAAAAATATTTGGCGATGAGACTCGTAGTGGCAAAACGTAACTCCCCGCTATCGAGGGAGCGACGGCGTTCCAGCAGTTTTTCGATATCGTCCAGCTTGGAGCGTAATTGCTGTATCTCGGGCAACAGTAACTTACCGAGGGCAGTTGGCACGATCCTACCAGATTGGCGCCGATATAGGGGCTCGCCAACAGCCTCGGTCAAGCGCCGCATACGCTCGGAGATGGCTGGTTGCCCTCTCTCCAGGCGGGCGGCAGCTTCCGAAACACTACCGGTCTCAGCAATGGTCAGTAAGGTGAGCAATTGATTGGCATCTAGCTTCATGTATCTGCTTTCCCGATACATCTATCATTGAAATCGATTTGAATGATGACAGCTTCCCCACTACGATAGCAACAGACTTTTTGTGGTATCCCAACCGAGTCTAGCATCCCGAGGCCAGGTGCCTGCACCAGCTGCGTAGCCGCACAGTTTATATAGGAAAAACAAATGCCAAGATCATCCGCAACGTCCGTCTTAGATCAACGAGAACGCCGCGCCGTATTCTCCCTAGCTGGCATATTCGGATTGCGCCTGTTGGGCCTGTTTCTCGTCTTACCAGTCTTTTCGGTCTATGCCCACGGCCTCAAAGGTGCGGCAGATCACCCGGCGCTGATCGGCATCGCTCTGGGTGCCTATGGACTGACCCAGGCCCTCTTGCAGATTCCCTTCGGCAAACTTTCCGACCGCATTGGTCGAAAGCCGGTCATCGCCGTCGGCCTCCTGATTTTTGCTGTAGGAAGTGTTGTCGCAGCATTGGCGACCAGCGTCGACGGTCTGCTCATTGGCCGCATCATTCAGGGTGCCGGCGCCGTTGCTGCGGCGATCATCGCTCTAACTGCCGATCTCGTACGGGAAGAGCGCTGGACCAAGGCCATGGCCATCATTGGTATCACCATTGGTGTCAGCTTCAGTATTTCTTTAGTGCTTTCAGCACCTCTGGCCCACCTCATTGGGGTATCTGGAATCTTTTGGGCAACGGCGGTGTTGTCTTTGTTGGCCATTGCGGTGCTGTATCTCATCATTCCGAGCGTTCCTGCCAAATTTCATCGCGATGCCGAACTCAATCCGGCAATGCTCTCCCAGGTGCTGAAAGACCCAAATCTGCGTCGGCTCGATTTTGGTATCTTTGCGCTACATACTGGATTAACATCGATTTTTGTGGTCTTGCCGTTGGTGCTGGTCGATCCCGCGCACCCGATTCTGCCGCTCTCCGCCCAGTGGGAGTTGTATCTTCCGGTAATGTTGCTCTCTTTCCTGTTCATGATTCCTCTCATTGCCGTCGGTGAAGCCAAACGCAAGCTCAAAGAGGTCTTTCTGTTGGCCATTGGTCTGCTCATTCTGGCTGCGGTGTTGCTCGCTAGTTGGGCGCAAAATCTCGTCATCATTGCTATCGCCCTCTTCCTGTTTTTTGTGGGGTTCAATGTTCTCGAAGCGAGCCTACCTTCCTTGGTGGCAAAGTTTAGCCATCCCGGCGCCAAAGGCACGGCAACCGGCGTGTATACGTCTTCGGAGTTTTTGGGAGCCTTCTGCGGCGGCCTCCTTGGCGGGCTGCTCTATATTCCGGAAACGCGTAATTACAGCACTATCTTCTGGGTAGTGACGGCAATCTTTATCGTCTGGTTTCTGGTGAGCCTGGGTATGCAGCGACCACCATATTTGCTCACCCGGATTTTTTCTCTGCCCGATGGCGCAACCGATCATCTACGAGAGCGCCTGTTGGCGCTGCCCGGCGTTGCCGAAATTGCCATTTTCACGGACGAAAAGGCCATTTATTGCAAGGTGGACAGCAAAGTCTTCGACGAGGCCAGCGCACGGGCCGTGCTATCGCAGGCGTAACAATTGTCCGCCCTCCACGATACTCGCGCATCTTCGCAGTCAGTAGGTCCGGTTACGCTGGAAGAACGACATATTCTCTGGCAGCGGGTGCGGAAAAACCCTTTTTTTCATTTTGTTCTGGCCATATTTGTGGGCGTCATTGCCGGTCTCGGCGCGGTGGTTTTTCGCCGCCTCATCGGCCTCATGCACAATCTCTTCTTTTACGGCAAATTCAATAGCAACTTCAACGATCTACACCATAGCGCCCTCAGTCCTTGGGGAGCAGGCATTATCCTGGCACCTGTAGTGGGCGGCGTCATCGTCGTCTGGTTGGTTCGCAACTTCGCGCCGGAGGCCAAGGGTCATGGCGTTCCCGAAGTCATGGATGCTATTTATTATCGAGCCGGCATCATTCGTCCAGTGGTGGTTTTGGTCAAGGCGCTGGCGTCGGCAATCACCATCGGCAGCGGCGGATCGGTGGGACGGGAAGGCCCCATCATTCAGATCGGCGCCGCCTTTGGCTCCTCTCTCGCACAGTGGATTCGCCTGCCCGAGTGGCAACGCCTGGGGCTCATCGCCGCCGGGGCCGGTGCGGGAATCGCCGCCACCTTCAATACCCCGGTTGGCGGCGTGCTCTTCGCCGTCGAGCTGATGCTCGTCGAAATCAGCGCTCGCACCCTGGTGCCGGTGATGATCGCCACCGGTACCGCAACCCTGATCTCCCGGCTACTGCTTGGAGACTATCCCTCCTTCATCATTCCGCCCGACATCATCGCGCATACCGCGCATATGGGTACGGTAAATTACCTACTCTTCGCCATCCTCGGCATCCTCGTTGGCGCGGTCGGCCTCTTTTTTACGCGAATGCTCTACTGGACCGAGGATTTTCTCGAGAAATGGCTACCGCATCCCTACCTCCGGGCGGTCTTGGGGATGGCGGCGGTGGGAGCGACGATCTACCTCTTGGGACTTTCGACCGGGCAGTACTACGTGGAAGGTGTGGGCTACGCCACGGTACAGGATGTGCTCAATTCCACCTTGCTGAATCCGGCGTTCCTCCTACTCCTAGTGCTATTGAAGATTCTGAGCTTCAGCGTCACCCTGGGTGCTGGCGGTTCCGGCGGCGTCTTTTCTCCCTCGCTGTACGTGGGCGCTTTATTGGGGGGCGCCTTCGTGCTGCTCGCCAATCTTCTTTTTCCCTCCCTCCAGCTGCATCTCGCTACCGGCGCTGCCTTGGGGATGGCAGGTATGGTGGCGGCGTCGACGGGTGCGGCGGTCACGGGTGCAGTAATGATCTTTGAGATGACCAATGATTACCACATCATCGTGCCGCTCATTCTGGTGTCGTCGCTGGCCTTTGGTCTGCGACGGATGATCACCCGCGAGAGCATCTATACCCTCAAACTGCTACGCCGCGGGCACTACATTCCCGAGGCGCGGCATAGCAATCTCTACCTCATGCGCAGCGTGGCCAGCCTGAGCGAGGCGCCCTTTTTGCGTCTACACGATCATCGGCGCTTGAGCGACCTCAAAAAACTGGTATCCCGCTATCCTCGCACCCCGCACGCTCTGCTGCTGCAAGATGGCAAACCCACTGCGGTGCTCGCTGCACACCGGCTACGAGAATTACTGCACCGGCGCGACATCCCCGGCGATACTCCCTTGCTGGAGCTTGCCAGTACCGACTGGATTGTGCTCGGCGGCGATGTGCAGCTCTATGAACTGGTGGGAGAATTTCGCCGCAGTGCAACGGAAATTGCCCTCCTTTGCCGCAATGGAGAGCCGCCCAAACGCGCCGACGACGTGCTCGCCGTGGTCACCGTCGAAGACGTACTCGCCGATACCGGACTGCCGGTCCGCCTGCTGCGCCAAAAATAAGCTAAACTCCTCCGATATAGAATCTTCGCCGCGCATGCGCGATTAGGGGAGGAGATGACCGATGGCTACCGAGAAAAACCCACCATCCATCGCAGGAACACTGGGGCAACTGCAAAGCAGTGCCGCTGGGCTCAACCAGACGGAGGCGGAAAAACGACTGCAGCAATACGGCCCCAATGCCCTGCAAGAGGAAAAAATCAGTCCTTTGCGGCGGCTTTTTGGCTACTTCTGGGGACCCATTCCGTGGATGATCGAGGTGGCCGCACTGCTCTCCCTGTTGGTGCAACATTGGGCGGACTTCACCATCATCATGCTCTTGCTCTGCTTCAATGCCGCCATTGGTTTCTGGCAGGAGTACAAAGCCGCTAACGCCTTGGAGGCGCTGAAGAATCAGCTGGCTCTCAAGGCGCGGGTCTTGCGCGATGGGCTATGGGAAGAGATCGCTGCCACCCAATTGGTACCAGGCGATGTTTTGCGTATCCGCCTGGGCGACATCGTGCCAGCGGACGTCCAGCTCTTGGACGGAGATTATCTTAGCGTCGACCAATCGGCGCTTACTGGCGAATCTTTGCCGGTGAGCAAAAAAACCGGCGATCTTGCTTACTCTGGGACTATCGTTAAGCAGGGCGAAATGCTAGCGGTAGTTACCGCTACCGGAATGCACACCTTTTTTGGAAAAACGGCAGGGATGGTGCAACAGGCAGGCGCGGTATCGCATTTTCAAAAGGCGGTACTTCGGATCGGGGATTATCTCATTTATATTGCCCTTGGTCTCGTTGCCGTACTCATTACCGTAGAACTCTTCCGCGGCGAATTCTTTTTGACCTTGCTACAATTTGCCCTGATATTGACCGTAGCCTCCATTCCCGTTGCTATGCCGGCGGTGTTGTCGGTAACCATGGCCCTGGGCGCTCTGAAGCTCTCGCGCATGCGAGCCATCGTTACCCGTTTGGAGTCTATCGAAGAGATGGCAGGCATGCAGATTCTCTGCTCGGATAAAACCGGGACCCTAACCCAGAATCGCCTGACCTTGGGCGAGATCGAGGCCGCAGCTGGGATAAGCAAGGATGATGTACTGCGTGCGGCTGCCCTGGCTTCCAAGGCCGAGGATCAAGACAGCATCGATCTTGCCGTACTCGCGGCGGTAGGCAATCAGCAGCTTTTGGCCGGCTGGCAGCAACAGCATTTTACCCCTTTCGATCCCGTCGGTAAGCGCACCGAGGCGCAGGTTCAGGCTCCCGATGGCAGCGTTTGGACGGTAAGCAAGGGCGCCCCGCAGGTGATCCTCGGGCTCTGCAGCGGCTTGCCGCCAGCACAACTACAGGCACTACAAGCGCAGATCGAGTCTCTGGCGCAAACGGGGTATCGCACCCTGGGTGTGGCGCGTAAGACGGCAACGGGAGATTGGGAGTTTTTGGGCATCGTCCCGCTCTTCGATCCACCGCGGGAGGATTCCAAAGACACCATTGCCCAAGCGCATGCCCACGGCATCGCGGTAAAGATGGTGACCGGCGACAATGTAGCCATTGCCAAGGAAATCGCCGGCCAGTTGGGGCTGGGGACGGGAATCCTACCCGCCGATCAAATCTTTGCCGTGCATGCCGATGTGCGCCAAAGCGCCCCCGAGCTGCGCCGCAAAATCGCCGCCGCCGATGGATTTGCCCAAGTCTTTCCAGAGCATAAGTACGGCATCGTCAAAGCGCTGCAGGCCGAGGGATACTTGGTGGGGATGACCGGTGATGGCGTCAACGACGCGCCCGCCCTCAAACAGGCCGACGTGGGGATTGCGGTTTCCGAGGCGACGGATGCGGCGCGAGCGGCGGCTGCTTTGGTACTGATGGCGCCTGGCCTGAACGTGATCATCAGCGCCATCGAGGAGGCGCGGCGGATCTTCGAGCGCATGAATAGTTACGCCATCTATCGCATCGTCGAGACTATCCGCATCATGGTTTTTGTGGTCCTCGCCATGCTTGCGTTCAATTTTTATCCTATTACGGCGATCATGATCATCCTCCTCGCCTTCTTCAATGACATCCCGATCATGGCCATTGCCACCGACAACACATGGCTCGACCCCAAGCCGGTGCGCTGGGACATGCGCCGGGTACTGACCGTATCGACGGTACTGGGCTTGATTGGGGTAGTGGAGACCTTTGGCATGATGCTTATTGCCATGGATCTCTTTCACATGGACATCCCGCACCTACAAACGCTGATTTTCCTGAAGCTCGCGGTTGCCGGACACCTCACCCTCTTCATTGCCCGCACGCGCAAGCCTTTTCTTCAGCGGCCTTGGCCGTCAGCCACGCTCCTTTGGTCTGCCATCATCACCAAGGCCGCCGCTACTCTCTTTGTGGTCTACCCCATGGGATTGGTGCCATCCGTCGGCTGGGCAGAAGCCGGTGCGGTCTGGGGCTACTGCATCGTCTGGATCTTCATCGAAGACTGGGCCAAGCTGCGGGTATACAAGCACCTAGAGTTCAATACGCCGCGCCACCGGCACTTTTTGCGCACCTTACGTAAGCCTTTAGGTCCTGTAGCTTAAAAATGTTGATTGGTGGGCGGTGCAGGGTTCGAACCTGCGACCCCTGCCGTGTGAAGGCAGTGCTCTACCGCTGAGCTAACCGCCCAATCTTTGCGAGTGGGAGAGGATAGAAAAGTCTCTGCACAAAAGCAAGCCGCCGTATGGGCGCAGAGCCTTGTGTACAACCGGCTGTCGACTTGGGTATAGTCGGTGGGCTTGATCCACGACAGGAGATAGAGATGAGTACGGAAACACCGAAAATCAATCGCCGCGACTGGCTTCGCCAAAGTGCCGCATTTATTGGGGCTGCTGCCGTTGCCCCCCTGCTCTTCACCAGCCGTGCCGAAGCGGCGGACAAGATGGCGAAGACGGCAGTGAATTATCGCGACAAACCAAAAGGATCGGAAATGTGCAGCAACTGTAAGTTGTTCATTCCTGCCTCCACTCCTACCGCAGACGGCGAATGCAAGGCCGTAGCGGGAAAGATCAGCCCCAAGGGTTGGTGCGATATCTACGTTCCCAAGAGCTGAAAACCCTCCGGGCCGCCCAAGGCGGCCCAACTGCCCCTGGCGCCGTTGCCACTGTGCCATTCGGCCCAGCAACTACAACAACCTTCCCAACGATTTCCCCAAAACCAAAACTGAAGACGCCCTACGCGGGTCCTTTTACCCTTTGATTTCACGCTGCTTAACTCGGCTAGAAGACGCTCACTACCCAAATTTACTCTTTACGGCATACATATTGCTATAGACTTTCTAGATTATCCTAGGAGTCTCCATGAAACAGGTTCTGCTCTCCTCTTTCGGCCTTCTCGCTCTCACCACGCTCATGCCCGTGTTGGCAGCCCCTCTGTATGTCGAAAAAGTCGACTTGCCCATCCGCACCACCATGTCAGAGATCCAAAGCAATCTTCATGCTGCGGGTTACAAGGTCGTTCTCAAATTGAATATTCTGCACCTCATCCAAGCGCAACAGAAAAGCCTGAAGATTCCAGACTTCAACCGACCACATTTCACCGATGTACGCGCCTTGGTTTTTTGTAACCCCTATGACTTCAATCGACTTTTAAACAGCTACTGGCCAAGCGCGGCTGCCTGCCCGCTGAATTTGACAGTGTTTGGGCGCGGCCCGACCAGCTACATTGTGTATGGCGAGCGCATCGCCTACGCCGGGACTTCGGAAATCAACAAAAAAATCGCGGAGAGCGTCGATAATGGCGTCATCAAGGCCCTACAACAAATCCCTATGTCACATCACCTCGAAACCATTCCCAGCTGGGTAGCCGCGAATAACTGAACTACATCTTTACTTGAGGAGTTTACGTCATGCACATCAGTCGCAGAGATTTTATGACCATCATGGGTGTTGCCGGCGCCAGCGGCTTTTTGGCGCCCTCTGCCCTTGCTGCCAATTGGGGCGACGGAAAAGATCCCTATGATATCCCCAAATATGGAAACGTAACCCTATTACACATTACCGATACCCACGCCCAGTTACTACCGGTTTGGTGGCGTGAACCCGGGACCAATATTGGCACTCGCAAGCAGCACGAATGGGGTGTGACGCCACATCTTGTGGGCAATCACAAGCTCGAGTATTACGGAATCAAAGCGGGTACGGCAGAGGGCTATGCCCTTTCTTGCCTAGACTTTGACAGCCTTGCCCATAAATATGGAAAAATCGGTGGCTATGCCCATATCGCCAGTCTGGTAAAACGCTATCGCGAAGAAGTCGGTGCGGACCGGACCCTGCTCTTCGATGGCGGCGATGCTTGGCAAGGGTCGGCCACCAGCCTCTGGACCCGTGGCGAAGATATGGTCGGCGCCCAGAATCTGCTCAAGGAAGATTATTTTGTCGGCCATTGGGAATTCACCTATGGCGCCGAGCGCGTGGAATATCTTCTCAAGCACAAACTCCAGGCAAAGTTCCTATCGCAAAACGTTTTTACAATTCCATGGAATGAATTAGTTTTCGATCCCTACGATATCCGAGAAATCAATGGCTACAAGATCGCAGTCATTGGGCAATCCTTTCCTTTCACGCCAATCGCCAATCCGGCCTACTTTATTCCTAAATGGTCTTTTGGCATTCATCCAGGGCATATGCAGAAGATGGTCGACGAGTGCCGCCAAAAGCACCATGCGGATGTTGTCGTTGTTCTCTCGCACAATGGTGCCGATGTCGATAAAAAGATGGCATCGCAGGTAAATGGGATAGATATCATCTTGGG
>DDOU01000055.1:0-1388 GCA_002341825.1 Candidatus Igneacidithiobacillus taiwanensis
CCTTTGCACCTCGGGCACATGGTGGAGTACACCCAAACCGACATCTGGGCCCGCTATCAGCGCCTGCGCGGCCACGAATGCCGCTATTTTTGCGCCGACGACGCCCACGGCACCCCCATCATGCTGCGCGCCCAGGCCGAAGGGATCAGCCCGGAGGAATTGATTAGCCGCATGCACGACGAGCATCTGCGCGATTTTACCGATTTCGGCATTGCCTTCGATCTCTACCACAGCACCCACTCGCCGGAAAACTTTGCCATTTCCCAAGAGCTTTACCGTGCTCTGCGTGCCGCCGAGCACATTAGCGTGCGCGAAATCGAACAGGCCTACGACCCGGTGGCGGAGATGTTTCTGCCCGACCGCTTCATTCGCGGTACCTGCCCGCGCTGCAAGGCGCCGGACCAGTACGGCGACAACTGCGAGGTTTGCGGCGCCACCTACAGCCCCACGGATCTTCTCGAGCCGCGCTCGGCCGTCTCCGGGGCCACACCGGTACGCCGCAACTCCGAGCACTACTTTTTTCAGCTTGGGGATTTTGCCGAATTCCTGCAGACCTGGATCCATAGCGGCACCCTGCAGGAGGAAATGGCCAACAAGCTCGACGAGTGGTTCCGCATTGGCCTGAGCGACTGGGACATCAGCCGCGACGCGCCCTACTTTGGCATTCCCATTCCCGACGCCCCGGGCAAGTTCTTTTACGTCTGGCTCGATGCCCTACCCGGCTACATGGCCGCCACCCGGCACTGGTGCCAGCAGCATGGGCGGGATTTTGCCGAATTCTGGGGTGCCGCGGCCAAGACGGAGCTCTATCACTTCATCGGCAAAGACATCATCTATTTTCATGCCCTCTTTTGGCCTGCCATGCTCCAAGGCTCCGGCCACAGGCTGCCCACCGGCGTTTTTGCCCACGGGCACCTTACCGTCAACGGCGCCAAGATGAGCAAATCCCGGGGCACCTCCATTACCGTGCGGCAGTATCTCGATCGCCTCGACCCGGAATTCTTGCGCTACTACTTTGCCTGCAAGCTGAACAGCCATGTCGAAGATCTCGACCTCAATCTCGAGGACTTCGTCCTCAAGGGCAACGGCGACTTGGTGGGCAAGGTAGTCAACCTGGCGGCGCGGGCTTCGGGTTTCATCGAAAAGCATTTTGCCGGCCGTCTCGCCGCGAGCCTGGGAGAAGATCAGGAATTTTACACGCAGCTCTGCAGCAAGCAGGAAGAAATTGCCGCCAGCTACGAGGCCCGGGAGTATGCCCGTGCCATGCGCGAGATCCTCGCCTTGGCCGACCAACTCAATGCCTACGTCGATCGCCATGCCCCCTGGCTCTTGGCCAAGGATCCGCAAGAGCGCGAGCACCTACACCGGGTCTGCACCCTGGTCCTCAA
>DDOU01000055.1:1468-3761 GCA_002341825.1 Candidatus Igneacidithiobacillus taiwanensis
GTTGCCCACCCCCTCCTCGGCCACGAAATCGCTCCCTATACCCATCTGTTGCAACGTATGGACAAAACCCAAGTGGACGCCCTCATCCAAGCCCCCAGCGAAGCCGTAGCCGCGACTTCGGTTACGCAACCCGCTGTGGAACAAGCCAGCCACATCGGCATCGATGATTTTACCAAGGTCGAGCTGCGGATTGCCCGCATCGTCGCTGCCGAGGCGGTGGAGGGGGCCGACAAGCTCCTGCACCTCACCCTCGACATTGGCGAGGACAAAACCCGTTCGGTCTTTGCCGGCATCAAGAGTGCCTACGCGCCGGAATCCTTGGTGGGACGACTCACGGTCATGGTCGCCAATCTCGCCCCACGCAAGATGCGCTTTGGCCTTTCGGAGGGCATGGTCCTCGCCGCCAGCGGTCCCGAGGGCGGCCCCTTTCTGCTATCGCCCGATAGCGGCGCCGCCCCCGGCATGCGCGTCAAGTAAACGCGCCGGCGGCAAGGGGCTCAGGCGCTGCCCTCGTGCTGTGCCCCCGCCAGCAAACGACGTTCCTCGTAGGTTTCCCGAGCCAAGCGCACATCCTCCAAAAACCAAGGCAATTCGCGCAGGAGCAGCGCTTGCGGGCCATCGACCAAAGCGGTGGCGGGATCGGGATGGAAGTCCACCAAGACCATATTGGCCCCAGCAATCACCCCTTGGGCAGTCACCTGAAAAATCTCCGGAATGCCATCCGGCCCGCTATCGCGGCTGCCCACGGAGTGGGAAGGATCGATACAAACCGGCATACGCGTCAGTCGTTTGACCACCGGCACCTGGGCAAAATCGACAAAGTTACGATGCGGATCGCCCAAATTGGTCTTCATGCCACGCAGGCCAAAGACGACATGGCTATTGCCCTCCGAAGCGAGATATTCGGCGGCATTCAGCGACTCTTCGAGGGTGATGCCAAAACCGCGCTTGAGCAGCACCGGAAATTCCTGCTGGCGCCCCACCGCCTTGAGCAGCTCAAAATTCTGGGTGTTGCGCGTGCCGATCTGCAGCATCACCCCGGTAGGGTTACCGGTTGCCGCCAGCGCCTCGTGGATTTCTTCCATGTGCTGCTCGTGGAGGATCTCCATGGCAATCACCTTGATGCCGTATTTGCCGGCCAACTCAAAGACATAGGGCAAGCAGGCCTTACCATGCCCCTGAAAGGCATAGGGGCTGGTGCGCGGTTTGTAGGCGCCCATACGCGTGCACACCTGTCCGTTTTCTTGCAGGGCGCGCATCATTTGCTCGACATGCTCGCGGGTGTCGACGGCGCAGAGGCCGGCGAACACGTGCAGGGTGTCTTGGCTGAATTCGACGCCGTTGTACACAAAACCACTCGCCCGCGCGTCATTCTGGTGACGCCCAAGCACGCGATACTCCCGCGACACGCGGATCGCCCGCGCCACCCCCGGCAAAGACTCCATTTGCTCCAGGCTCAAGGCCTTGGTATTGCCGATGAGATAGATCTCGCGCAATACCTGCTCCGCCCCCTGTACCCGATGCACCCGGTATTCGATATTGGCCAAGCCATCGAGATAGCGCAGCAGGGCCTGATACTCCGGCGCACCCTCCTGCAAGTCTGCATCCAAAATCAAGATCATGGTTTTTTCCTTTCCTCGCCACGCGTAATCGGTTCCGGCGCCAGCATCCGCTCCGGTCGGAGAATTTCGTCGAGCTCTGCCGCGGTTATGCCACCACTCGCCAGGGCCGCCTCGCGCAGGGTACTGCCCTCGCGATGTGCCCGCTGGGCAATGGCTGCGGCCTGCTCATAGCCCAATCGCGGCACCAGGGCGGTCACCAGCATCAAGGAGCTCTCCAGGTGCCGGCGCAGCTCTTTTGGCCGTGCCTGCAAGTCGCGCACGCAGTGCTCGCCGAAGGAGTCCATGGCATCGGCGAGCAAGCGGATGCTTTGCAGCACATTGTAGCCTATGACGGGTTTATAGACGTTCAGTTCAAAGTTCCCCTGGGAGGCGGCAAAGGCCACTGCCGCATCGTTACCAAAAACCTGGGCGCAGACCATGCTCAAGGCTTCGGCCTGGGTGGGGTTGACCTTGCCTGGCATGATCGAGGAGCCGGGCTCGTTTTCCGGCAGGCTGAGCTCGCCCAGACCCGCCCGCGGCCCCGAACCCATCCAGCGGATGTCGTTGCCAATCTTAAGTAACGACATGGCCAGACTTCGCAGCTGTCCGCTCAACTGGCAGAGGGCCTCCTGCCCGGCTAGGGCAGCAAAGAGATTTTCGGCGGGGTGCAGCGGCAGCCCCACCCAGTCCTG
>DDOU01000093.1:0-1101 GCA_002341825.1 Candidatus Igneacidithiobacillus taiwanensis
TGTCTACACTTCGCCCTTGGCAGAAGCTATCCGTACCTGGAAATTTCACGACGGACTCGACTGGACCCGCCCCTTGGCCAAGGCCTGGATCGACGCATGGGAAACACCGCCGCCGCGCCCGGAGGCCCTGCTGCCGATACCCGCGCACCCCGCCCGTTTGCGCGAACGCGGCTACAACCAAGCGGCACTCCTCGCCCACCACTGGGGGCGGAGCTATGGGGTGCCGGTGCGCGATGTATTGCGTCGGGTGCGCAATACCCCGCATCAAGTGGGCGGTAGCCGTGATCAGCGGCGGATCAACCTGCAGTCGGCCTTTGCCGTGCGCAGTCGCCTGCCCGCCCACGTCGCTCTTGTTGACGATGTGATGACCACTGGCAGCACCGCCGAAACCCTCGCCCAACTGCTACGCCAGCACGGGGTAGCGCGGGTGGATTTGTGGATTTTGACGCGCGCCCTATGAATCCACATGCTTGGCTGGAGATTGTGCTCTATCAACCCGAGATTCCCCCGAATACGGGCAATGTCATTCGCCTCTGTGCCAACACCGGGGCCGGCCTGCACCTTGTCGAACCCTTGGGCTTTGCCTGGGACGATCGACGCTTGCGGCGGGCCGGGCTGGATTATCACGAATTTGCCACGGTTGTCCGNNCACCCTTCCTGGACCGATTGCCGGGCCAGTCTGGCCGGGCGCCGCTTTTTTGCCTTCAGCACCAAGGGGCAACCGGGCAGTTTTGCTGCCACACGCTTTCAGCCTGGGGACGTCTTGGTCTTTGGCCCCGAAACCCGGGGCTTGCCCGAGAGCATTCTCGCCGAGTTCTCGCCCGCCCAGTTGCTCCGCCTACCCATGCGCGCCGGGCAGCGCAGTCTCAACCTGTCGAACAGTTGCGCCGTCGCCGTCTTTGAGGCCTGGCGCCAGCTCGGCTACCCCGAAGGTGCATAAAGCTGTCATAAAAGTGACATAAAAGCTTCGTCAAAATGTCACAATCCTGGTGTAAAGTTTTGGCCTACAACGTGTATAGCCGCTACCCAGGAGTACTCCGTGCGCACAACGACCCTGCAAGACAGTGATATTGCCGAGGCGCTCAACACCGCGCGCTTCAG
>DDOU01000093.1:1285-1421 GCA_002341825.1 Candidatus Igneacidithiobacillus taiwanensis
CTCGGGCGCAAGAAGATTTACGGCCTTGAGGCCCTGCTGATGACCATTGGCGCCTTGCTGTCGGCGGTGGCGCCCAATGTTGCGGTACTGCTGGTCGCCCGCGTCATTCTGGGCCTGGGTATTGGCGGGGATTACC
>DDOU01000093.1:1563-4166 GCA_002341825.1 Candidatus Igneacidithiobacillus taiwanensis
GGTGCCCT
Organism: Candidatus Igneacidithiobacillus taiwanensis; assembly: GCA_002341825.1. Lineage (GTDB taxonomy): Bacteria > Pseudomonadota > Gammaproteobacteria > Acidithiobacillales > Acidithiobacillaceae > Igneacidithiobacillus > Igneacidithiobacillus taiwanensis. The sequence goes on from DDOU01000093.1 coordinate 1,572, forward strand.
GCCTGCCCTGGCGGTGATCTACATCCGCCGTACCCTTCCGGAATCGCCACGCTGGCTGGCCCGCGTCAAGGGCGATGGCGAGGCGGCAGCGCGGGAACTGGCCTCCTTCAGCCTCGGTACCGCTACCGCCCGCAAACCCGAATCTAAGATCGTCAAACAGCCCTTAAGCAAGTATTTTCTTACCCTTATCGGTACGGCCGGCAGTTGGTTTGTATTCGACTATGCCTACTATGGAAACACCATCTCTACCCCGATGATCATGCATCGCTTGGCGCCCCATGCCGATGTCATTCAGAGCACCGCCTTGAGCCTCATCGTCTTTGCCGTGGCGGCAGTTCCGGGCTATTTCCTCGCTGCCTTCACCATCGACCGCATCGGTCACAAGACCCTGCAAATACTTGGCTTTTTCATGATGGGCTTGATGTTCCTGCTCATCGGGGCCTTCCCGATGCTCTCCGAGAGTATTGGCGTCTTCCTGGTCATTTATGGCCTGTCTTATTTCTTTGCGGAATACGGACCCAACACCACCACTTTCGTCATCGCTGGCGAGGTCTTCCCGGTCAACCTGCGCACCACCGGACATGGCCTCTCCGCTGGTACCGCGAAAGTCGGCGCTTTCCTCGGCGCCTTCATCTTCCCCATCCTGCTGCATAATTTCGGCTTGCATGGAACCTTGATGATCACCTTTTTCTTTGCCTTGGCCGGTTTGCTCCTCACCGTCTTTTTCATTCCCGAACCGAGCGGCAAAACCCTGGAAGAGGTCAGCGGCGAAGACCGCGTCGTCTCTCTGCACGAGCCCTCCCATCCGGCGCCGGTCTAAAGCGCAAGCACCTCTATGCAACCCCGCTGCGGCGGGGTTTTTGCTTTCCGACCGGCCAGTATCTTGTGCTATCCTGATGCGGAAACCGGAGGAGAATCGATGAGCGGAATGCGTATTCATCCCCTACGTCTGGATGGCCGTGGGATAGAGGAAAAACGGGAAGAAATTCGACGGGTCTTTCATCAGACCTTCAGCCTCGACGAAGAACTCTTTCGACACCTACGCAATGAGCAGGCTTGGTACGAAAAGGCGATCCCGCTGCGCCACCCGCTCATTTTCTACTTTGGTCACACTGCCACCTTTTACACCAACAAATTCCTCGTTGCCGGACTCATCGATACCCGGATCGATGCCGATCTCGAGTCGGTCTTTGCCGTTGGTGTCGATGAAATGTCTTGGGACGATCTCGACGAAACCCATTACGAGTGGCCAAGCGTGGAGCGGGTGCGCGCTTACCGCAAGCAAGTGCGGGAGATGGTAGACGGAGTGATCAGCCGGCTGCCCCTGGACTTACCCATCACCTGGGAATCACCCTGGTGGGCGATCCTCATGGGCATCGAGCACGAAAACATCCACATCGAAACGAGTTCGGTGTTGATGCGGCAGTTGCCGCTGGAGCGGGTGCAGCCGGTGCCCGCCTTTACTCCCGAACCCCTGTCCATGACCGAAGACTGGCCACAAAACCGCTTATTACCGGTAGCCGAGGGACGGGTTCGGCTGGGTAAAGCCGCAGACGACCCGCATTACGGCTGGGACAATGAATACGGCAGCCACGTGCGCGAGCTGGAAGCCTTTGAGGCCAGTGAGTTCCTGGTCAGCAACGGCGAATTCCGCGCCTTTGTCGACGACGGCGGCTACCGTGAGGCACGCTGGTGGAGTAGCGAGGGCGATGAGTGGCGACGCTATACCGGCGCCCAGCATCCGACTTTCTGGGTCCGTGCCCCGGCGGGTTGGCGCCTGCGCCTGATTGCCGAGGAGCGTCCCCTGCCCTGGTCTTGGCCAGTGGAGGTCAACTACCACGAGGCGGCGGCCTTCTGCCGCTGGAAATCGGCGCAGACGGGAATCCCCTTGCGTCTGCCCAGCGAAGATGAGTGGCGACGTCTGCGCGATCTCTCTGGGCTGCCGGACAACGACAGTTGGGGCGAACTGGCGCCAGCGCAAATTGGCCTTGCCTACGGCGCTTCCCCCTGCCCTGTCGATCGACACCGCCACGGCAGTTTTTACGATGTCGTCGGCAATGTCTGGCAATGGACGGAAACGCCCATTTATCCCTTTCCCGGTTTTCGCGTGCATCCCTACTACGACGACTTTACCGTACCCACCTTCGATCAACGTCACAACCTCATCAAAGGTGGTTCTTTCATCAGTCTCGGTAACGAAAGTCAAAAAGAGGCACGCTACGCCTTCCGCCGGCATTTCTTTCAACACGCCGGCTTTCGCTATGTGCGTTCCGACAATGCTCTGCCGGAAACTCCAGTCTACGAGAGCGATGTAGCGGTAGCGCAGTACTGCCATTTCCACTACGGCCCCGAGTACTTCGGGGTGGCCAACTATGCCCAGGCCATTGCCGAGCTCGCCCTCGCCGTCTGGGGAGACCGTCCCTTAGCGCGCGCCCTCGACATCGGTTGCTCCGTGGGCCGGAGCAGTTTTGCCCTGGCAGCGCGGGCGCAAGAAGTCATCGGCATCGATTTCTCGACGCGTTTCGTACAGGTGGCGGCGCGTTTACAGGAGAAACTCCGCTTTCCCTACGCCATCACCGAGGAAGGCGAACTGCA
>DDOU01000093.1:4238-4678 GCA_002341825.1 Candidatus Igneacidithiobacillus taiwanensis
CGCGACTTCGATCTCGTGCTGGCCGCCAACCTCATCGATCGCCTCAGCGATCCGGCCAAATTCTTGCGCGACATTGCCGAGCGCATTCGCCCCGGTGGGATCTTGGTCCTCAGTTCTCCGTATACCTGGCTCGCGGAATTCACCCCCAAAGAGCGTTGGATCGGCGGCCTGCGGCGGGATGGCGAGAGCATCGACACCCTGACCGGACTCAAGGCCCTCCTCGGCGAGCATTTTGCCCTGCATCCCGAGTTTCCCCGCGACCTGCCCTTTGTGATTCGCGAAACGGCGCGCAAATATCAGCACAGTATCGCCCAGGTGACGGTCTGGACTCGGCGGTCGTGATCGACTTCGACCAGGTCATCGAGCGCCGTGGTAGCGCCTCCCTCAAATGGGACGGCGCTGCCCAGCGCTTTGGGGCCGAGGTCCTGCCCCTGTGGGTG
>DDOU01000093.1:4688-8719 GCA_002341825.1 Candidatus Igneacidithiobacillus taiwanensis
ATTCTCGACGCCTTGCGCCAGCGCCTCGAGCATCCCATCTTTGGCTACCCCGAGCGCGACGCCGCCTTCCAGCAAGCGGCGCGCACCTGGTGGCAGCAACGCTACGGATGGGCCCCTGCCGCGGAGGCATTGCTGAGCGTCAGCGGCGTTGTCCCTGCCCTCTTTGCGGCGGTGCGCGCCTTTACCGAGCCTGGCGACGGCGTCGTCGTCCTGCCCCCGGTCTACCCGCCTTTCCTCGCGGCAGTACGAGACAATCATCGCCGCCTGGAACTCGTGCCCCTGCGCGCCGATGCCGAGGGCTGGTATACGATCGACTGGTCGGCCCTCGAGGCCGCCCTAGCAAAAGCAAAACTCTTGCTTTTTTGCTCCCCCCACAACCCCGTTGGCCGGGTTTGGCAGACCACGGAATTGCAGCGGCTCATCGAGCTCTGTCGGGCTTTGGGGGTAAGCTTGGTCAGCGATGAGATCCATGCCGATCTCAGCTACGCTACCCACACGCCTCTGGCGCAGCTGGCGCCCGAGGCAGTCGTCCTGAGTTCGGCGGGAAAAGCCTTCAATATCGCTGGTCTTGGGGGTGGAGTTGCCAGCTGTGCCGATCCGGATCTGCGCGCCCTCTTGGCGGCGGAATTGCAACGCAGTCAGTGCCATCACATCAACGATCTCGGCATGCTCGCGGCGATTGCGGCTTGGCAGACTGGCGCGGCATGGCTCGATGCCCTGCGCGCCTACCTGCGGGAGAATCTCGACTTCCTCGCCGCGCAATTGCACGAGCGTCTTCCCCAAGTGACCTATCGGGTGCCGGAATTCGGCTACTTGGCCTGGCTTGGGGTGGCCGCCTACGGCAGCGATACCGAAATTACCGAGGGTTTGCGCCGTGCTGGTCTCGGCCTCAATCCCGGCCCCAGTTTTGGCCCCGGGGGTAACGGCTATCTGCGCATGAATGTCGCCACCCCCCGCGCCGTCCTCGGCGAGGGAGTCGAGCGCTTGCTTCAGGCCTTGGATTCTGCCTAGAGGTAGGGCGCGAGCAGTTGCAAACTGCGCTGCACTGCCCCGCTTTGCCCCGCAAACCAAGTCCCGGCGCGCTCCCCCAAGGCCTTGGCGGCGGCAGGATCGTGCAGCAGGGTACGCAGGTTTTCTCGTAAACCATTGCCGTCGGCGCAGACGAGCAGCGCCTCGGCAGCCGCCATCTCGGTAACCAGGCTCGCAAAATTTTCCGTATGCGGCCCCAGCAGCACCGGCTTGGCCAAGGCCGCCGGTTCCAGGGGATTATGACCGCCGTGGGGCACAAAGCTGCCGCCCATGACGACGAGATCGGCGGCGGCACAGAAATCGATCACCTCACCAAAACTGTCGACTAGAAAGACTTGCGTGTCGGCCGCGACCTGAGCATCCAGACTGCGCCGCACAACGCGCCGCCCACGCCGCTGCAGCGCCGCCACAATCTCCTCGGCCCGCTCGGGATGGCGGGGGATCAGCACGAGCAACAGATCGGGGAATTCCGTCTGCAGGGTCGAGAGGAGATCTGCCGCCAGTTCCTCCTCGCCCGGGTGGGTAGACGCAAAGACCCAGACTCGTCGCCCTGCAAAACGCTCCCGCCACATCGCCCCCGCCTGCCGCTGCTCAGGGCGAATCTGCAAGTCCAATTTGAGTTGCCCCGCCACCGTCACCCGCGGCGCCCCAAGGGCGCGAAAGCGTTCGGCATCTGCGGTACTTTGCGCAGCAATCTGGGTCAGTCCAGCGAGTGCCGGCGCAAAGAGCCCCTGCCAGCGCTGGTAGCCCTGCAGGGAGCGAGCCGATAAACGGGCATTGAGTAAAAAGAGGGGAATGTGGCGCTGCGCCGCGGCATGAATGAGGTTGGGCCAGATTTCGGTTTCCAGAAAAAGCCCCAGACGCGGCTGTTGCCGTTCCAGAAAGCGCGCTATGGCGCCGGGCACGTCGTAGGGCAAGTAGAGTTGCTGTACCGAATCGCCCAGACGCGCGCGCAAAACCTGCCGCCCGCCAGGGGTGGTGCTGGTCAGCAAAATCGGCAGTTGCGGATAGCGCTCCTGTAGGGCAAGAATCAAGGGCAGGGCCGCCATCCCCTCCCCCACGCTCACTGCATGGATCCATAAGGGACGATCCCGTCGCCGCGGCACCCAGCCAAAGCGTTCTCGCCAATGGGCGCGATAGGCGGGGCGACGCAGCATGCGCTGCCAAGTAAAGAGCAGGAGCAGGGGGGTCAGGAGGCGCGTCAGCAGACGGTAGAGGCGCGGCATCATTCCCGGCGCAAAATGCGGTCCGTCAACCAATCGAGGCGATACCAGGGGCGAAAGCTGCGCAGCATTTCCTCGCGATCGTAATCCGTTGCCACCCAGGTGCGCAGATTCAAACCCGGCCTCTGCGCCAGTTCCGTCACGGCGCGGGTAAAAAACCAGTCGAGTATTCCGGTATTGGCGTGGCGAATGTGCCCGTAGGGCCAGAGACGCAGCTGCGCACGGGCTTCCTCCAGCGGTACGGCATAGCGTTGATGCAACAGCAAGGTAGAGATGAAGCCCGCCCGATCCGCCCCCGATTTGCAGTGCACCAGAAGGCGCGGCGGCAGGGTCGGGATCTGGTCGAGAAAGGCGAGCAAGGACTCACGCCGCGGTAAATCGCGAGAACCAAAGCCGTGGATGGGCAGATGCCGAATGGCAAGGGCATCGCAGGTATCCTGCTCGAGGCGAAAGTGCGGCTCCTCGGGGGCCGGAGCGCGAATGTTGAGGACGGCATCAAAGTGATGCATTGCCTGCCAACGCTGCAACTGCCAGGGGGCGGGCTGGGCGGAACGGAAAAGCCCCGGCGCCACCTCATGCAAGTTGGCATAGAAAAGCTCGCGGAAAATACCGTGATCGGTCCAGAACTGGTGCCGGCGGAACCGCCGCGTCTCCTCGCGACTGAGAGAACTGCCGGCAATCATGCGACCGCCAACGATGGCCGCAGTGCCATCCAAACTTGCTCCGGCAAGAGGGCTTGCTGACAGGGGATGGGCTCTCCCGGCGCGGCAATGCGGCGGCAGCGCCTGCTGCCACAAGGGGCGCAAGACTCTGGGGACTGCAAGACCGCAATCTGCCGCGATGCCTGCTCCGGGGGCGTCGGTCCGTATATGGTTACCCCAGGCAGCCCCAGGGCGGCAGCCAAGTAAGAAAGCCCGGTATCCATGCCCACAAAGGCCTTCGCTGCCACCATGATTCTGCCCAAGTCCTCCAGTTTCAGCGGCGGCAAGGCCACGACATTGGGCGCCGCATTGGCAATGGATTCTACGCGTAGCCTCTCCCGCTCGTCGATGGCCGGTAGCAAGAGCTGATAGCCCTCTCCCGCCAGTTCTCGTGCAAGGGCAATCCAATGGCCAACGGGCCATTCCTTGTTCTGCCAAACCCGAGAAGTGGCATGCAAGCCGAGCACGAAGGGCGCACCTCTACGCAAGAACTCGAAGTCCTCCGTTGCTGCAGCACGCCAGCGCTCGGCTTGCCTCGCCAAACCGTAGTCCGCCTCGCCCTCCGGCCGCGGGTAGGCAAAGATCTGGGCAAAAAGCTCGCGATTACGCTGGATGGCCGTCGGCCCCCAGGGAACGGCATGACGCTGCCCATATAGGAGACTTGCCAAGGGCTCGCGAGCACTGCGCGCGGCGAGCCCGGCCACCTGCGCACCCGCCAGCCGCGCCAGCACTGCACTTTTGTAGAGACCCTGACTGTCCACCACCAGGTCGTAGGCCGCGGCACGCAACTCCCGCCGCAGGCGTAATACGGTGCGTAAAAATGCCGTGCCGCCCCGCGGGCGTTGGCGCAAAGAAAAGGCGAGGCTGCGCCGCACCAGGGGGTGCCAGGCGGCCACGGGCGCAAAGGCCGGCTCGATGAGCCAATCCAGTAGTACATCCGGCCGCGCCGCCTGCAGGTCGGTAAGCGCCGGTAGGGTATGCAGCACATCGCCCAGAGAACTCAGGCGCAGCAAAAGAACCTTCACCGCCGCTCCGCCTGCTGCATTTCCCGGGCGATGGCATATTTCATGAACGAGCC
>DDOU01000087.1:0-939 GCA_002341825.1 Candidatus Igneacidithiobacillus taiwanensis
GCGAGCAGGGCAAGTTCGCCAAAACTGAAATCGAACATGGCTCAGCCGTGGTGTACGCTTTCCGAATCCTTGCTCGGGCTGACTTCGGCTTCGAGGGTATGGCCCAGGGCTCCCTCTTTCCCTTTTTTCTCTTCCTCTTCCTTCACGGCACTGCGAAAGCCCTTGATGGCCGAACCGAGATCCGAACCCACGTTACGCAGCTTGGCGGTGCCAAACAGCGCCACCACGATGAGGAGGATGATGATCAAATGCCAGATACTAAAAGCGCCCATGTGAATCTCCTTCCCTTACGGGATGATGCGCTACGGTACTCTTGACCTTAGTCAAGAAGGATGACAGCGTCAAGCCGACTTGCGAGATGCCTTTTCTACCAGTCCGGATAATCCCTCGCGGCGCTGCAGCTCGCCCAACACCTCATCGATATGCAAGTCTCGTTCCTCGAGGGCGACGAGCAGGTGAAATAGCAGGTCTGCCGCCTCCGCCACTACTGGCTTTGCCTCGGGATTTTTGCAGGCCAGGACGAACTCCGTGGCTTCCTCGCCCACCTTCTTGAGAATTCGATCGCGGCCGCCCTGGAGCAACTTGGCCACATACGACTGTGCCGGGTCGGCCTGGCGGCGCTGATGAATCACTGCCTGCAGTTCGTCGAGGACGCTGCCGCCGGGCGGGGCAACGTCTTCCCAGTCGTGCTCCCGTGCCATATGAAAAAAACAGGTATCGGCGCCGGTATGGCAGGCCGGTCCCTCTTGTACGACGCGCAACAGTATGGTGTCGCCGTCACAGTCCAGGTGCAGGCTTTGTAGATGCTGCACATGCCCGGAGCTTTCGCCCTTGCGCCACAGACCCTGACGCGAACGCGACCAGTACACGCCGCGGCGCTCCGCCAGGGTAAGACGCAGGGCCTCGGGGTTCATCCAGGCGAGCATCAGCACCTGACCA
>DDOU01000087.1:1035-12819 GCA_002341825.1 Candidatus Igneacidithiobacillus taiwanensis
GGATGCCCTAAGAGGCATCCAGGCGGACGGGGATCCCGCGCTGGGCGAGGGCGCTCTTGACCTCGGGAATGCGAAATTGCCCAAAATGAAAGACGCTGGCAGCGAGGACGGCATCGGCATGACCGGCGAGGATGCCGGCGGCGAAGTCGTCGATGCTGCCCACGCCCCCGGAAGCAATCACCGGTATTGGCACGGCATCGGCAACGGCGCGGGTGAGTTCGATGTCAAAACCCTTGCCGGTACCATCGCGGTCCATGCTGGTGAGAAGGATCTCGCCAGCGCCGAGGCTCGCCATGCGCTGTGCCCACTGCACGGCGTCGAGGCCAGTGGCGCGGCGACCGCCGTGGGTAAAGACCTCCCAGTGGTCACCACTGCGGCGGGCGTCGATGGCGACGACGATACAGGAGTTGCCAAAGCGTTGCGCGGCTTCCTGCACCAATTCCGGACGCTGCACGGCGGCACTATTGATGCTGACCTTGTCGGCTCCTGCCCGCAGCAGGGTGCGGACGTCGTCGACGCTGCGCACGCCGCCGCCCACGGTAAGGGGAATAAAGACCTCGGCGGCCACGGCGGCCACTACCTCGGCCATGGTTTGCCGCCCCTCGTGGCTCGCCGAAATGTCGAGAAAGGTAATTTCATCGGCGCCTTCGGCGTTGTAGCGCGCCGCCGTCTCCACCGGATCGCCGGCATCGCGCAGGGAGAGAAACTGCACGCCCTTGACTACCCGCCCCTGATCGATATCGAGGCAGGGAATGATGCGCTTACTGAGCATGGGCTGCGTCCAGACGACGTTGCGCCTCGGCAAAATCGAGACTGCCCTCATAGATCGCCCGGCCGGTGATGGCGCCGAGTATGCCCTCGGCGGCATAGGTTTGCAGGGCAAGGACTTGTTCGATATTAGCGATCCCGCCCGAGGCAATGACCGGCACCGGGATGCTGCGGGCGAGGGCAACCGTTGCCTCGATGTTTGGCCCGCTCAGCATGCCATCGCGACTGATATCGGTATAGATGATGGCCTCGACCCCATCGTCGGCAAAGTGGCGGGCGAGATCGATAGGATCGTGGCGGGAAAGCTTCGACCAACCCTCGGTGGCGACCTTGCCATCGCGGGCGTCGATACCCACGATGATGTGGCCGGGAAAGCTCAGGGTCGCCTCGGCAACGAAGCCCGGCGCCTTTACCGCTTGGGTGCCGATGATGGCGTAGCGAACCCCCGCCAGCAGGTAGCTCTCGATCTGTTCTTCGCTGCGGATGCCGCCGCCGACCTGAATTTCGAGATCCGGGAATCGCTGGCAGATGGCGCCAATGACTTGGGCATGGACGGGTTCGCCGCTCACCGCACCGTCGAGGTCGACGATATGCAGGCGCCGCGCCCCGGCTTCCACCCAACGTTGCGCCGTGGCGACCGGGTCTTCCGAAAAGACGGTATCGTCTTCCATGCGCCCCTGACGCAGCCGCACACAGTGGCCACCTTTGAGGTCGATGGCAGGTATCAACAACATGACGTTCTCCCGCTACTCAGGCAATGTCGCAGCCACCCAGGCAATCTCCCGACCACTGCAGAAAGTTGCCGAGTAACTGTAGGCCAGCAGCGCCACTTTTTTCCGGATGGCACTGCAGGGCGAAAAGATTGTCGACGGCAAGGGCAGCGCAAAACGGAAAGCCATAATCGGTAAAGGCTGCCAAGAGATCGGGATGGGCCGGTTCGACGTAAAAAGAGTGTACAAAATAAAACTGCGCGTCTTGTGGCACCCCCGCAAAGAGCGGGTGGGCGGTCAGCTGGTGCAGCTGGTTCCAACCCATGTGCGGCACCTTGCGCTTGGCGCCCTCGGCGGTGTCCAACACTTCTTCGGGAAAGGGGAGAACGCGCCCAGGAAGGATCCCGAGCCCGGCATGCTCGCCATGCTCCAGGCTCGATTCCATGAGTGCCTGCATCCCCAGGCAGATGCCCAAAAAGGGACGGTTTTGCGCCGCAATGCGGAGAAATTCATCGAGCTCGCGCTCTTCCAGGGCCGCCATACAGTCGCCGAAGGCACCCACACCCGGAAAGATCAAACGATCACAGGCGGCGAGCTCTGCCGGCTGCTGGCTGATCACCGCCTTGCCGCCCAGATGCTCGATGGCCTTGGCCACCGAGTAGAGATTGCCCATGCCGTAATCGACAATACCCACACTACTGCGCCGGCTCATCGGTTGAGGGTTCCCTTGGTGCTGGGAATGCTTTCCCCCTGCCGGGGGTCGCGGCTGACGGCCATGCGCAGGGCCCGCCCGCAGGCCTTGAAGAGGGTTTCGGCGATGTGGTGGGCGTTGTTGCCGCGCAGGGCATCGAGGTGCAAGGTGACCTGGGCGTGGTTGACGAAGCCCTGAAAGAATTCGTGCAGTAGGTCGACATCGAAGTTACCGATCTGGGCGCGAGGAAACTGCACCGCATAGACCAGGCCCGGGCGGCCAGAAAGATCGACCACGACCCGCGACAGCGCCTCGTCGAGGGGCACATAGGCATGACCGTAGCGGGTCAGACCCGCTTTGTCGCCCACCGCGCGGGCAAAGGCCTGGCCGAGGGTGATGCCGATATCCTCGACGGTGTGGTGAGCGTCGATTTCGAGATCCCCCTGTGCCTCGACCTGCAGATCGAAGAGACCATGACGGGCGATCTGATGCAGCATGTGCTCGAGAAAGGGTAGGCCCGTTTGCAGCTGCACCTGGCCACTGCCATCCAAGTCCAGGCGTACGGCAATCTGGGTTTCGAGAGTGTCACGACGGACTTCCGCAAGACGGCTCATAGCAACTCTTCCAAGGCGGCAAGAAAGGCGCGATTTTCGGGGGGCGTACCGATGCTCACCCGCAGATGGTCGCCGAGGCGGGGGTGCCCTGTAAAGGCCTTGATCAGGATGCCCGCCTCTTTCAGGCCGGCATGCACGGCGTTGGCACGCCCGGGGAGGGCAAACAACAGAAAATTGGCGCGACTCGGCCAGACCTGGATACCCAGGGCTCGCAAGCGTTCGTAGACGAATTCCCGTTCCGCGCAGATTTCCTGCGCCTGTTCGGCAAAGACCGCGGCGTGACGCAGGGCAAAAGCCACACTCTTTTGGGTAAGGATGTTGATGTTGTAGGGCAGGCGGAGCTTGTCGAGTTCATCGATCCAAGCTGGCGGACCGGCCAGGAAGCCCAGGCGCAGTCCCGCCAAGCCCTCCTTGGAGAGGGTACGCAGCAGGAGCAGGTTGGGCCAACGCCCCAAGTGCCCGGCGAAGCTATCGGCACTGAAGGCATGGTAGGCCTCATCGACCACCACCAGACCAGGGGCGGCAGCGCAGATGGCCTCGAGACTGGCGACCGGGTGCATCTGGCCGCTGGGATTGTTGGGCCAGTCGAGGAAGACGATGGCCGGCTGGCAGCGCTCCATCTCCGCCAAAAAAGCCGAGAGATCGAGCTGAAAGTCGGCATCGAGGGCAACCGAGTGATAGGCCAGCCCCTGTTGCTCGGCAATGATCCGATACATGACGAAGCTCGGCTCAACGGCCAAGACGGGGCGACCGGCCCCCGCCACGGCGCTGATCAGGATCTGGATCAACTCATCGGAGCCGTTACCCAGCAGCATCCCCATTTCTGGCGGGATGCCACCATGCTCCGCCAGCGCCCGCATCAGGGCTTCGGGGCGCGGACTCGGGTAGCGGTGCAGGTCGGCATCCTGCAAGGCCGCCAACCACGCGCTGCGTAGGCTCGCGGGCAGACCATAGGGATTCTCCATGGCATCGAGCTTGATGAATCCATCACTGGGGGCCACGGCATAGGCGCGGCTGGCGAGCACCGTCGGGCGCAGCAAGCGTTCTTGCAGGGACGGTTCGCTCACCGGGAGTCCTTGCAGCGGGCGGCTGCCGAGCGGGCATGGGCGCTGAGACCCTCGGCGGTGGCCAGGGTTTCGGCCAGACGTCCGAGTTCTTGCGCGCCGGCAGCGCTAGCCTCGATCAGGCTACTGCGCTTGACGAAGTCATAGACGCCCAGGGGCGAGGAAAAGCGGGCGCTGCCGCCGGTGGGTAGCACATGATTGGGGCCAGCGACGTAGTCGCCGAGGGCCTCGCAAGTATGGATACCGAGAAAGATGGCGCCGGCATTTTCGATCTGCGGTAGCAGGGTGCGGGGTTCCTGCACGGCTAGCTCGAGGTGTTCCGGTGCCACCTGATTGGCCAGGGCACAGGCCTCGGCAGCATCGCGAGCGAGGATCAAGGCGCCGCGATTGCCCCAGCTTTGACGGGCGATGGGGGCGCGGTCGAGTTCCGTCAGGGCCTGTTCGACGGCGGCAGCGACGGCTTCGAGGTGGGCCGCATCCCAGGTAATGAAGATGCTCTGGGCGATTTCGTCGTGCTCCGCTTGGGAGAGCAGGTCCCAGGCCAGCCATTCTGCCGGTGCCGATCCATCGCTGAGGACGAGAATCTCGCTTGGCCCGGCGATCATGTCGATGCCGACCTTGCCAAAGACCATACGCTTGGCAGTGGCGACATAGATATTTCCCGGCCCGACGATCTTGTCCACTGCCGGCACCGCCGCGGTACCGTAGGCCAGGGCGGCAACCGCCTGCGCCCCACCGATGCGAAAGACCCGCTGCACCCCGGCCACCGCTGCCGCCGCCAGCACCCAGGGATTGATCTCTCCGTCTGGGGTAGGCACGGTCATGATGATTTCTTCCACCCCCGCCACCTTGGCTGGCAGGGCATTCATCAGCACCGAACTGGGGTAAGCCGCCTTCCCGCCCGGCACATAGATGCCCACCCGACGTAGAGGCAAAATCCGCTGCCCGAGGCGATTACCGGCAGCATCGGTAATTTCCCAGCTTTCGCTGCGCTGCTGTTGATGGTAGCTACGAATACGCTCGGCCGCGGCTTCCAGTGCTGCTCGGCCGCTCGCCGGCAAGGCTTCCAGTGCCGCGTGGCAGTCGTCGAGGGAGATTTCCAAGGCGCTGGCATCGGCCAAGCGCAGACGATCGAAGCGCGCGGTATAGTCGAGCAGGGCGGCATCGCCATGCTGACGCACGGCTTGCAGTATCTCCCGCACCCGCTCCTCGACGCTATGGTCGCCACTGGCCTCCCAGCCATGCAGGGCCGCAAAGGCGGCGGTAAAATCGGCTTGCCGAGTATCGAGACGTTTCATGGCTCTAGCTGCGCCTCCAGTTTGCGAATCAGATTTTCGATGGCGCGACCTTTCCGCTTCATGGCCGCCGGGTTGACCACCAGCCGACTGGAAATGGGCATGATCTCCTCGACTTCGACCAAGCCATTCTCGCGCAGGGTGCGTCCGCTGGAAACCAAATCGACGATGCGGTCTGCCAAGCCCACCAGGGGCGCGAGTTCCATGCTACCGTAGAGTTTGATGATTTCCGTTTGGATGCCGCGCGCCTGGAAGAAGCGCTTGGTGATGCGCGGATATTTGGTCGCAATGCGGACGCGCTCCCAGCTCTCCAGACGGTCGTTGGCAGCGAGGGCGGCGGGTTCGGCTACCGACATGCGGCAAACGCCAATGCGCAGATCCAGGGGCTCGTAGAGGGCGAGATTTTCCTGTTCGAGGAGCACATCCTTGCCAGCAACACCAACATCGGCGGCACCCCAACTCACATAGGTGGGCACGTCGCTGGCGCGGATGACCAAAAACCGCACCTGCGGATCGGTACTCGGCAGGATCAACTTGCGCGATTTCTCGGGGTCCTCGGCCAATTCGATGCCGGCGGCGGCAAAGAGGGGAATGCTTTCTTCCAGGATACGCCCCTTGGAGAGGGCGATGGTCAAGCTCTCGTTCATGCCACTTTTCCACTCTGATTGCGAATGCGTCGGATGTCCGCGCCCAGGGCGCCCAATTTTTCCTCGATGACTTCGTAGCCACGGTCGAGATGGTAGATGCGATCGATGAGCGTTTCGCCCTCGGCCACCAAGCCGGCCAAGACCAGGCAGGCCGAGGCGCGCAAATCGGTGGCCATGACCGGTGCCCCTTGCAGGCGGGGCACGCCGCGCACCACGGCGGTCTTGCCGTCGCTGTCGATCCGCGCCCCCAGGCGCTGCAGTTCGGAAACGTGCATAAAGCGGTTTTCGAAGATGGTTTCGCTGATCATGGCGCTGCCCTCGGCAATGCAGTCGAGGGCCATGAATTGCGCCTGCATGTCGGTGGGAAAGGCCGGGTAAGGCGCCGTACGCACGTCCACCGCCTGCGGTCGCCGATCCATGCGCAGGCGGATGCCGTCGCCGTCCTCGCTAATTTCGGCACCCGCCTCGCGCAGCTTGGTGAGGACGGCGTCGAGAAGGCGGGGGTCGGTGCGGCGTAAAAAGACGTCACCACCGGTCATCGCCGCGGCGACCAGGTAGGTGCCGGTTTCGATGCGGTCGGGGAGTATCTGGTGCTCGCAGCCATGCAGGGCATCGACCCCCTCGATTTCGATGACCGAAGTACCGGCACCGCTGATGCGCGCACCCATGGCATTGAGCAGGCGCGCCAAGTCGACCACCTCGGGCTCGCGTGCGGCGTTCTCGATGCGGGTGTGTCCCTTGGCGAGGGTGGCGGCCATGAGCAGATTTTCGGTCCCGGTCACGGAAACCATCTCCATGACAATGGAGGCGCCGCGCAAACGCGCCGCCTTGGCCTTGACGAAGCCGTCTTCCAAGCGGATTTCAGCACCCAGGGCCTCGAGCCCGGTGAGATGCACATTCACTGGCCGACTGCCGATGGCGCAGCCACCGGGCAGGCTGACCTCCGCCGCGCCATGCCGAGCCAGCAGCGGCCCCAGTACGAGGATGGAGGCGCGCATGGTCTTGACCAACTCGTAGGGGGCAACCAGAGAGTGCACACTGCGAGGGTCGATCTCTACCCCGAGCTGCTCGTCCACCATCACCCGCGCCCCCAGGCAGCTCAGCAGCTCGAGGGTGGTAGTAACGTCGCGCAGGTGCGGCACGTTACGCAAGGTGACGGGTTCTTGCGCAAGTAACGTGGCGGCGAGACAAGGCAAGGCCGCATTCTTGGCCCCGGAAATTCGCAGCTCGCCGCGCAGGGGACCATTACCACGCAGGAGCAGCTTATCCACTGGAAGGAATCAGCCCTGTGCCTTGGCCACCAGGCTCTGCAGCTCGCCCTGCTGATACAGGTCGGCCATGATGTCGGCACCGCCAATGAATTCGCCGCCGATATACAACTGCGGAATGGTCGGCCAGTTGGAAAATTTCTTGATGCCGTCGCGAATTTGCGGATCAGCCAGCACGTCGACGGTAAAGAGCTCCTTCACCCCCGCCTGTTGCAACAGCTGTACCGCCCGTGCCGAAAAGCCGCACTGTGGTGCCCGCGGATTGCCTTTCATGTAGAGGGTGATGGGGTGCTTCTGCACCTGTTCGCGAATGATGTCTTGAATATCGGCCATGGTACCTACCTCGTAAATGGGGGAGAGTGGATTATGCCTTGACTTCGTCGGGGCTCAGGGTGCGCAGTTGCAGGGCATGGATCTCCTCGCGCATGCGCTCGCCCAGGCAGGCATAGACTTGCTGATGGCGCTTGACAAGGGATTGACCGCGGAATTGTTCGGCGACGACCACCGCCTCGAAATGCGCGCCGTCATCGCCAAAAACCTGTACCCGAGCGCCCGGAAGACCAGCCTCGATGAGAGAACGGATGGTATCTGCTTGCATCATGGTTCTAGTGTACCCGAAAAGATCGCGCCTGTGAGCCCATCTCAGGGCCGTAATTTGTAGCCACGCTCGAGCAGTCGCCAGGCCGCCGCCGAGCTCAGTAAGAAAAAGGCACAAGCCACTGCCAAGCAAATCCAGATCGACACGTCGGTATCGCCAAAAAACCCATAGCGGAAGCCATCGACGGTGTAAAAGAAGGGGTTGATCATCGACAGTTGGCGCCAAATGCCGGGCAGGGATTGCACGGAGTAGAACACGCCCGCCAAAAAAGTCAGGGGCATGATCAAAAAATTCTGAAAGCCGGCAATCTGGTCGAATTTTTCTGCCCAGAGCCCAGCAACAATCCCCAGGGCACCCATGCCGCCAGCGCCGAGCATGGTGAAGACGAGAATCCAAAGCGGATGTTGCAAGGGCAGATGGAGAAACAAAGAGGCAAGAACAAGGATTGCCAACCCAACGACGATGCCGCGGGTGATCGAGGCAGCGGTCATGGCCACAAAGATTTCCGTGGGGCGCAAGGGGCTCAGTAGCAGAAAGATGATATTGCCGGTGACCTTGGCCTGGATCAGGCTAGAGGAGCTATTGGCAAAGGCATTTTGCAATACCGACATCATCATCAAACCGGGCACGATGAAGGCGATATAGGACACGCCATGCTGCATGTGCACGTGCGCGCCCAAGGCGTGACCAAAGACGAGCAGGTAAAGCAGGGTGGTGACCAGGGGGGCGGCGACGGTCTGCAGCCAGACCCGGGCGAAGCGCAGCACCTCTTTGCGATACAGGGTCCAGGTGGGAGTCCAGGCGAGAGCGGACAAGGCGCGGTGGCCGAGCAATGCCTCCGGACTCGGGCGCTGTTGCCGCAGAAAGGGGGTTCCCGACTCAAGCATTCTGTGTACGCAGGCTGGGATCGAGGATCTCGACATAGGCGCTGTCGCGGATACGTCGCTGCCACTCTTCCAGGCGTTCCTGTGCGGTGCGCTGAAAGAGCTGCATACGAGCCACGGAATTGAGCTGGGCATCGGATAGGGGCGTCTGACGTTGTCCCAGTGATTGGAGGATATAAATCGAACCGTTCAACGGTATGGGAGCGCTGACATTGCCAGTGGGCAGTGTCGCCAGCACGCGCTCGAGCTCGTCTGGTAGCTGCCCAGGGGCGACCCAGCCCAAATCGCCGCCTTGCGCCGCCGTGCGGCTGTCTTGGCTGTAGCGCTTGGCGAGCTCGGCAAAACTGGCGCCCGCCTGCAGCGAAGACTCGATGTCCTTGGCTTGGGCCTCGGCTTCCTGCTCCTGAATCCCCTTGCCCGCATGAAGGACGATCATTGCCGCCTTGACCTCGGTAACCGAGGGATCTTCGTGCTTGATGTCGAGTAGTTTGAAGATGCGGTAACCCGTGGGGGTGGAAATTACCGAACTGATATCGCCCGGTTTGAGTTTGAGCAAGGCCTGACTCACCGAGCTTGGGAGTTCCGCCGCTTTGACCCAGCCCAAGCGGCCGCCCTGCAAGGCGTCGTGGGCAGCGCTCACTTCCGTCGCCAAGCGGGTGAAGCTGGCGCCATTCACCAGCTCCTCGTGCACGCGGGCGGCGTCTTGGCGCACGGCGCTCAGGGCATCGGGGCTTGGGTCGGCAGGCAAAGGAAGAAATATCTGCTGCAACTCGAAGCTCACTCCGGCCAACTGCTTGAGCTGTGTGGCAAAGGTTCTTACCTCGTCATCGCTCAAATGCACCCGCGCCTCGACCTCTTGCTGCTGCAGGCGATCGACGAGAATGCGATCGCGCAAGTTGTCTTCAAAAGAGGACCAAGACAGCCCCTGCTCACTCAGGGCTTGGCGCAGTTGGTCGGGGGTCAGGTTATTGCTGCGGGCGATATTGGCGACGGCCTGGTCGAGGGTGGCCTGGTCGACGCTGATGTCCATGCGTTTGGCCATCTGCACTTCGATGTCTTGCAGAATCATCTGCTGCAGCACCTGACGACGCAAGACACTATCGGGGGGCAATTGCCCGGGTGCCTGCTGCTGCAACTGCGCTTTGATGGTGGCAACGCGTTGATCGAGCTGCAACGAGGTAATGATCTGATCGTTGACGACGGCCACCACCTTGTCGAGATAATCGAGGTTTGCCGGCAGGCTACTGCTGCTCTCGGGCGCCACTTCGGAGCGCGCGGAAAAGACCCGCGAGGAGTTGCTGGCGGGGGCCGCGAGGAGGGTGTCGCGATTGACGAAGGGGGTGGCTGCGTAAGCAGCACAACTGCTCGCCAAGAGGGCAAGGGTCAGGGTATGGCGTAGTCGAAACATCAGAACTCCATGCGGGCGCCGGGCACATATTGGTCAAGGAAGCCGTTCGAGCTGTTGCCGATACTGGTCAGGCCACGCAACACGATTTCCAGATAGACGGCATCGTTCGTTTGTCCCCCCAGCAAAATCTGATGGAACATCATGAGTTGCGCCGTCCAGCAGCCGCCATCATAGCCGATCCCGACAAGCTGCTCCAAGGGCTTTCGATCCTGCACGTCGTATCGATAACTGCCGAGTAGTCGCCACTGCTTGCCAATGGGCAGGGCCGCCGACACCCCGGCCTGATCTACGAAGTTGCGTGTGTAGCGATAGTCGAGATTGAGCACGGTACCGTTATGGGCCAGCCACTGGGCGCGAAAGTCCATGCGTTCGAAGCGTTTCCAATCGGCATTGGTCTCCGAACTGGCAAGGAAATTGAGATTCGGAAGCGGAGCATACTGCGCCTGCCAAAAATAGTTGGAGCGCGCCGCCTGCGGAATGATATTGCCATCGAGATCGATCTGCTGGCGATTGAAATAACGGATCTGTCCGATTGCTGCGCTCCAGATTTCCCGTCCCCTGGGATCGTACCCGGTTCCCTCCAGACCATAGGTGAGTTGGTTGGCGGCATTGATGCGGTCACTGCCATCAAACAGGGAATTGTCGGTAAAGATCGAGTCGTAATTCTGGTACGGTTGGCTGGCATCGAAATTGGGGATTTGATTCTGCGCCTGCAGTGGAATATACAGATACTTGAACAAGGGATGCAGGACGATGCTGCTGCCATCCTTGCCATCGCGGACAAAATTCAAGCCGCCACGTAGACTGAGGGCCGGCAGACTACGATTGCTGACGCGCGCATAGGGTTCATTGCGTTGAATCTGATAGTGGCTGAAATAGAGCCGCGCTTGCGGTTCCAGAAAGCCCCAGGCGCGGCTCCATTTCCAACCCAGGGTGGGGGTGAGATCGAGGCGCTGGCCGATGGGCCCGGTGCTGGCGTAGAAGTAATTGAAATTACTCCGCCAGTCGAAATATCCGGTTTTGCCCAAGCGCCAATACCCATTGGCGTAAACATAGGGTAGTTGCGCATAAGGAGCGCTGCTGCCTTGGGCGAGCTCCTGGTACCCTTGCAACTCTACCCCGGCCTGTAGATGTTGGCTGCCGTAGTTCACCGCGGCATTGGAAGTTAGGTAGGGGGCATTGCCAACGCCGCCAATGTAGCCACCATTGAAGCCGGTTACGCCGGCGAGATCGGCAAGAAAATTGCGGTAGCTGACGCGATTGTAATTTACCGTCAGACCAAAACCGTCACCCAGATTTTGCTGATGCTGCCAGGAGATTGCCCAGACATTGCTGCCGGTGAGCTTATCGTGGGGTAGCAAATCGAGCAGCAGCTTGCCGTTATAGTTCGGTTCGAGGTAGCGGAATTGATTTTGCAGCAGCACCCCGCGCTTGGTTAGCCCCTCTACCGTCAGGGTATCATCAAGATTGCTGGCGATATCGAAATAGTAGGGAACCCCCAAGGTGAAGCCATTGATGGTGGAGCTACCGATGGTCGGGGGCAGGACTCCCGAATGCCGCTGCAAGGGAAAACTCAAATATGGCAGCCATAGCACCGGCAGGCCATAGACATTGAGGGTGCTGTTGTAGGTGGTGATGTACTGGTCGTTCTGATTGAGATCGAGTTGCTGGCTATAAATTTGCCAGGCCGGAACACGCCCATGGCAGGTGGTGTAGCAGGCCTCGTTCAGGCGATACCGATCCTTGCCCAGTTCCTGGCCGGTACGGGCATGGCCGTGACCATCTTGGCTAGGTAACAGAAATCGGGGATGCAAAACGATACCCTGATTGCTGTGGA
>DDOU01000087.1:13019-13955 GCA_002341825.1 Candidatus Igneacidithiobacillus taiwanensis
GGCAAAATAGAGATAACTGCGGCCGCGCAGGTCAGCAACCGGCGCCGCGGGCGATACCGGCCTACGGCCATCATGCGCGTCCCAGGGCTAGGCATAGGTGCGTAAAATCGCACAGAATGCGCGCATGTCGCAATCATCTACCCATACCTTCTCTCCGGCTGCCCAGGCCTTTTTGCACGCCCAGGGCGTGGACGTGGCCGCCCTCGAGCCGATTCCTGGTGATGCCAGCCCCCGTCGGTATTGGCGGACAGGGACGCAACGGATCCTTGCCCAGGTGCCGCAGCCGGCCGAGCTCTTGCCCTTTTTGCGGGTGCAGCGGCGTTTTGCCGCTCTGGGGTTGCCGGTGCCGCGGATCGATGCGGTATCGCTGCAGTTCGGGCTCTTACTGCAGGAGGATTTGGGCAGCCGCGATCTCAAGGAGGCCCTCGACGCTGGCGAGGCGCCGGCGGCACTCTTTGCCGCCACCTTTCCTCTGCTTTCGGGTTTGGCCAAGGCACCGCGGCATCTACGCCCGCTGCCAATGTTTCCCGCCTACGATGACGCTCGCCTCGGGGAGGAGCTGGCGCTGTTCCCGCACTGGTACCTGCGGCGGCATTTACAGATCGTCCTCGATAGCGCTGCGGAAGCGCGGTTGCAGACGCTCTTTGCCGAGCTCCTGCAAGCGGCGGCCCGCCAGCCCAAGGTTTGGGTACACCGCGACTTTCACGCCCGCAATCTCTTGCTGCGCGAGACCGGCGAGGTGGTGATGATCGATTTTCAGGATGCCGTTATGGGCCCCTGGACCTACGATCTCGCCTCTTTACTCTGGGACCGCTACTGGGACTGGGGCCGAGAGCAGCGCCGGGCCTGGATCGAGAGCTATCGCCAGCATCTGCAGCGCGAGGGGGTGGCCGTGCCGGATGCCGCGGACTTTGCTGCCCAGGTGGAGGTGCTCGC
>DDOU01000087.1:14034-17764 GCA_002341825.1 Candidatus Igneacidithiobacillus taiwanensis
TATCTGGAAGACCTCCTCGCCGGTAACCCCGCCTGGCAATCCTATCTACCGCTGTTTTCGCCCTGGTCGCCATGCAACAAGCCGTGATTTTGGCTGCCGGGCGCGGCGAGCGGCTGCGGCCGCGTACCGACTATCTGCCTAAACCCCTCCTCAGTGTGGGCGGTCGACCTCTCATCGTTCGGCATCTCGACGCCCTCGCCGCCGCTGGTGTCGAACGGGTTTTCATCAATCTCTCCCATCTGGGCGCCCTATTGCCGCGTTTTCTCGGTGGCCAATGGCAGGGAATGGTGCTCGAGTACAGCGATGAGGGACCACATCGCCTCGAAACCGGCGGTGCCCTGGTCGCCTTGCGCGAGCGCTTAGAGGGTCAGCCCTTTTTGCTCCTAAACGGCGACATCTGTACGGCACACCCCTTGCCGGAGCTGCTTGCCAGCGCGCCGGGCCTGGTTTTGGTGGATAATCCCGCGCATCATCCCGCGGGCGATTTTGGCGAGGCGGAGGGTTGGCTTACCCTGCCCGATCCGTCGCGCCCCAGTTATACCTATAGCGGTTTGGCCGTCTTNNACGCTGCTTGGCTGCACGCCTACCCGCCAGGTCCGGCACCGCTTGCGCCTTGGCTGCGCGAATGGATCGCCGCGAGACGATTGCGTGCCTATCACCAGCAAGGATTTTGGTGCGACGTTGGTAGTCCCGAACGACTGTGCTTTGCGCGTAGCCACTGTGGAGGAAAACATGGGATTTGATGCAGAAGACGTGCGCGGCGCCGTGCAAGTACCGCCAGCGCAGGTGGAGCGTTGGCGGGCAGAGTGGCTGCAGCTCCTGGATCTTGCCGTGTGGGGAGAACTCAAGAGCAGCAAAATCGGCGCCCTGGGCAAGTTGCGGCGGCGTCTCCTCGATGCGGGCGAGCGATTGCGCTCCTATACTGCCGACCGTTCCTGGATTCCGCATCCGCGTGAACAGATCAAAAACTGCCTGAGCAGCGGGCTGCAGCTGCGCGAAAGCCTCGATAAGGTTGCCGAACTTCTGGTGGATTTGGAGGCGGGCGCGGCACTCGTGCCTTTGCGCGGCTTGTGGGATAATCTGGCCAAGAATTTGCTTGCCGACCTCGCCCAACGCGAGGAGCGGCTGGTGGCCCTCCTGAATTCGCAATATGGGGAAGAAATCGAGTGAAGTATGCCGTTTGGGGTGCTGAGGGGCGATGAAGATCATTTATGCCCTAATTTTCATAGGCGCCATTGCCTTGTTTTTTTTATTGTTCTGGGTAGATCATCCGCAGATCCTAGCGGGTAGCCCGCCGCAAGGGTCGGTGGAATGGTACCGCCAGCACCCGCGGCAATTGGCCGAGGTCAATGTAAAATGCTGGAAGCTCCTGCAGCAAACCTCTTTTGCAGACATCGACCGGGTTATGGCCGCGCATCCGGAGTGCCATATTGCCTATGAGGCAAGCCGAAGCAGTGATTAAAATTGACCGTGAGGCCCTGCTGCAGACCGGGCGCGAAACCCTGCGCCTCGAGCGTGAGGCCTTGGAAGCCCTCGAGGCCCGCCTCGATGAACCTTTTGTCGAGGCTTGTCGGCTGCTCCTTGCTTGTCGCGGGCGTATCGTCGTCAGCGGTATGGGCAAATCTGGCATCATTGGCAAGAAGATTGCGGCAACCTTGGCCAGCACCGGTAGCCCGGCGCTTTTTCTGCACCCGGCGGAGGGAAGCCATGGCGATCTCGGTATGCTCACCCGCGACGATCTCCTCCTCGCCCTTTCCAACTCCGGGGAAACGGTGGAGCTCCTGGCCATTCTGCCGGTAGTCAAGCGCCTCGGGGTGCCCTTGATTGCCCTCACCGGTAATGCGGACTCCACCCTTGCCCGTCGCGCCGAGGTGCACCTCGACTGTGCGGTGGCCCGCGAGGCCTGCCCCCTCAATCTCGCACCCACGGCCTCGACCACTGCCGCCCTTGCCATGGGCGATGCCCTCGCCATGGCCTTGCTCACCGCGCGAGGCTTCTCTGCCGATGATTTCGCCCTCTCGCATCCCGGTGGTGCCCTCGGTCGCCGCCTGTTGCTTCGAGTCGAAGACCTGATGCGCCGGGGCGAACAGCTGCCGCGGGTCGGCTTGCATACCCCGCTGCACGAAGCGATTTTGGAAATCAGCAGCAAAGGCATGGGGATGACGACAGTGGTCGATGAACAAGACCGCCTCCTCGGCATCTTTACCGATGGCGATCTGCGTCGGGCCTTTGCCGAGCAACAAGATCTCTGGGGACGCTCGATGGTCGACTTTTACCGACCCCACCCCCTGTGCATCGCTGCCGATGCCCTGGCCGCCGAGGCCATGGCGCGTATGGAGGCAGAGCGGGTCTCGGTGTTGCTGGTGGTGGATGCCGACGGACGTCTCGATGGCGTCATCAGCATGCACGACCTGTTGCGCGCGGGGGTGGCATGAGCGATCTCATCCGTCGCTGCCAAGGCCTACGCATGCTCGTTCTCGATGTCGACGGGGTGCTCACCGACGGCCGTCTCCTCTTCGATGCCACTGGCCAGGAAAGCAAGATCTTTCATGTACGCGACGGCCATGGAATTCGCCTGCTGCAGGATTGCGGCGTCGAGGTCGCGTTGATCACGGCCCGCTTTTCCCCCGCCCTGGCCCATCGTGCCCGCGATCTGGGAATCAGCCGGGTATATCAGGGTAGTCTCGATAAAGTGGTCGCCTACACCGAACTACTCTTGGCCACGGGTTACGATGATGCAGAGCTCGCCTACATGGGCGACGATCTCATCGACCTAGCCGTATTGCGGCGGGTCGGGCTGGCTGCAGCGCCGGCGGACGCCCACCCCGAAGTTTTGACGCGGGTACACTGGGTAGCGCAAAACAACGGCGGCATGGGGGCGGTGCGGGAACTCAGTGAGTTCATCCTTCGCGCCCAAGGTAAGTGGGATGGGGTCCTGGCGCGGGCTTTGGGGACGGTATGACTCTGCGTTTCCCTTGGCTTTTGCTGCTGGCGGCGTTGGGCGCGGCGCTCCTCTGGTGGACCTGGCCGCGCCACGCCTTACCTTATCCCGCCATCGATTGGAAAAGCGGTATTCAGCGCGGCGATCAGGCAGCCAGCGATGTGGTGCTGCGTGAGTACGACGCCGCGGGCGCCTTACGCTTGCTTGCGCGGGCGCAAACTGCCTACCATCTGCCAGCAGGCAATCGGACCTATCTCAGCGACCTCTCGGTGCAACGCTTTCGCGCCCAGGGAAATTTTTCTTTGCAGGCAGCGCATGGCCTGTTGCAAAACGGCGATCAGGAGCTCACGGTCTGGGGGCAGGTCCTTGCCACCTTGGCGCCAGACAACACCCTGCGCACGGACGAGCTGCACTACGATCCAAAGACCGGAATTTTGCGTACGTCGTCGCCGGTCTATCTAACCCACGGCCGCAGCAGGTTGCAGGGAACCGGCCTATGGGCCTCCATCAAACAGGAGCAGTTTCAGTTGCTAAGCGGGGTGCAGGGTGTCTATGAACCGTAATTTCTGGCCAGTCCTCGTTCTGGCCTTGCTACCCCTTTCCGTGCTCGCTGCCACGGCCTCTGATGCCGAACTGGGCAAGGGCCCCATCCATATTGCCGCCGATCAGCTCCGCGGCCAGAACAAGCCAGTACAAGAGGCCATATACAGCGGTAACGTCGTCATGCAGCAAGGCGATCTCATCATTCATGCCGCGCAACTCACTATCCACGCCAACGCCGGCAAGGTC
>DDOU01000042.1:0-3129 GCA_002341825.1 Candidatus Igneacidithiobacillus taiwanensis
AAGAGATCGTCTTCGTGTACCCATTGTCGTTCTGGCTGCGCTGGTGCCACGACCAAGACCTTCAAATGTCGATGACGCAGGGCGCGGTAGGTATTTTGTGCAAAAAGATTATCGCCAACGAGCACATAATGGTCGCTCCAGTCGGACTTTTTCTCGCCGAGCAGTAATCGCTGCATGCGCCCATTGATGAGGGGTACGACCACGGCGGAAATCGAAGTGGCAAAAACCGTGATACCCAAAATGATGATCGAAATGACGAAATAGCGGGCTTCAGGACTTTTTGGGACGATGTCGCCATAACCAACGGTAGACATCGTCACTACGGCAAAATAGAGCGCCGTACCCAGGTTATCGATTTTAGGCGCGAAACCGGCGCCGAGCACATATGCGCCAAAGACGGCATAGCTGATCAACAGAATGATGGAGAGCGAGGCAAACAAGGTACCTGCCGCCACACTGGAGCGTGAGAAGTGCCGGCGAAAGGCCAGCAAGGCCAGCAGAATCAACCCGTTGAAGATCAGCATCGCAATGCTGAGCTGCTGCTGGTGGCGTAGCAGCAGCGCAAGACTCACCGCCGAGATGATGAGGGTCAGGGCCCAAGACAAGCGCGAGCGAAGCACCAGGCCAAAGGCCATGATCAGCAACACCACCCCTACGACCAGGGAGGGAATCGCCCCCAGCTGGGTAAAGGCAGGCAGTTCCGTTAGGGTGCTACTGGGGGTAATGACCGAGAGCTGCGGAATCAATGACTCCAAGGTCGGCAGAGCATGTAGAACGGAGACGGCACCCAATCCAGCCACGGCAAGGGCGAGGGGGATCTGCGGAAACCAAAGGTCCAGACGCAGGATCGCTCGCACCTGCGCCGCCCAGCGTCGCGCCCGTTGCCAGGGGGAGAAATGAAAAATTTCTGCAGGACGCATCATGAGCGGCGATTCACTCTCCGCAAAGTCAACACCTCAGGAATGGTCGCTGGCATCATCACCGGTGAAGGTGCTTTTCATTGCCGCGACCATGGCAATGACCCATAACAGACTCAAAATAATGAATAAAGCATAAAACATCGGAGGCTCCTGTGCGGTTTTACGGAATCGGAGAACATTAGAACCCTATCATAGACCAAGGTTCCCATGCGAATTCGCGGCATACCTAACCAAAAGCTGCGGCCGGGTTCACTACTATGTTAGTAAAGGTATGTAATTTTAGATGCGGGCGCAAATAAGAAAGGATAGCGGCCTTGGCAAGGGGCAAAGCCTGCCAGGCGTTGCCGCCACCATCTTCGACCACCGCCGCAACGGCAATACGTGGATGATGATAGGGCGCCCAGCCGATGAAGAGCGAGTCATCGTTATAGATCGTACGACCGTGGCGGTAGCCGACGGGTACTTCCGCCGTCCCCGTCTTGCCGGCAACGCTAATACCGGGGTAAGCAACCGTCTTACAGGTACCAGAGGTGACGCAGGCGCGCATGCCCGCGCGCACGGCTCGTAAGGCAAAGGCGGGAATGTGCAACTGTCGAGCCGGCGGAAAGTGCGGCGTGGAAACCCTTCCCGTGTTGGGGTTGCGCAGACTTTTGACGAGATGCAGGTAGGGCATCCGGCCACCGTTGGCAATCGCGGCAACCGCCCGCACCAACTGCGCCGGGGTCACCAGCAAATAGCCCTGCCCAATGCCGAGAATCACCGTATCGCCGCTATACCAGGGCGCATGCAGGTGGCTGGCCTTCCAGGCCGGAGTGGGTACAAAACCCGGCGCACTGCCGGCGAGATCGATGGGGGCGGGTGTACCAAAGCCAAAGCGCCACAAGGTTTGGTCCTGGCGCCGTATGCCCATCTTCAGGGCGAGTTTGTAGAAAAACACATCCACTGACCAAGCCAGGGCTTTGCGCAAGCCGGTCTCGCCAAAGCCCGAACGATACCAGTCCCAAAAAACATGCCCCCCCACCCGAATATAGCCGGGACAATAGGTATGGAAATGCGGCGGTAAAATCCCGTATTGCAGGGCATCGATGGAGTAAAAGGGCTTGATGGTCGAGCCCGGCGGGTACAGACCGGCAAGGGTGCGGTTGAGCAGAGGATGGTCAGGATTGCGCAGCAGCTCTTGCCAATGCTTGGCGCTGATGCCATCGACAAACCAGTTGGGGTTGTAGCTGGGGCTGCTCACACTGGCTAACACGGCGCCGGTATTGGGATTGATGGCAATCAAGGCGCCTCGATAGTGTTCCTTATCCATGACGTGGGCCACTGCTTGCTGCACGCGCAGCCGAAGAGTGGTGCGCACCGTGTCTCCCGGCCGCGGCGCGACCCGACGCAAGGTAGATACGGGATCGCCGAGGGCATTGACGCTGAGGATGTCGTAGCCAAAATGCCCGCGCAATTGTCGCTCTAGGGAATACTCCAGGCCATTGACGCCAATGCTATGGCGATATTGGTATTGGTGGGCGTCAAAGCCTTGGAGATCGCGGGCGGTGACCGGGCCAACGTAACCCACGGTATTGGCAAAAAGACTGCCGTAGGGATAGTAACGCTGCCAGCGTACCGCTAGGCGTATGCCAGGATAGTCCTGCTCGCGCACGGCAAAACGTGCCACCAGATCTGGCGTCAAATGGGAGAGCAAGACCCGTGGCAGGTACGCAGGTTTGTCGTCGATACCGTGCAAAAGCTGCTGTATTTTCTTTTGCGGGATCGGAAAAGCCTGCTGCAAACGGCGCAGGGTGCGGTGCAGGTTCTGGACCTGATCGGGGATGAGTTCGAGCACATAGTGCGGGTGATTGGATGCCAGCACCTGTCCGTGATCGGCAAGAATCAGTCCCCGGGGCGGAGCAAGCGGCACAATGGCGGTATGGTTGGCGCGCGCCAAGTGACGAAAGCGGTGATACTGAAAAACCTGCAGCAGTACCACGCGCCCAATCAACACCAGCAGGAGAACCAGCAGGATGAGTGCGGCCCAGGCGAGGCGCTGACGAAAGCGGCGGATTTCGACACCGTGATTGTTCATGTGCAGACATAGAGGCGATTGCGCGGCAAGAGTTCCCTTGCCGTTCATCCTTCTTTACAGAGGGTATGGGAACTTCCGGTCAGTCCTTTCGTCATAGGCTTCGTGCAACAAAAAGGGGAACAATATGACCGCAAA
>DDOU01000042.1:3168-6525 GCA_002341825.1 Candidatus Igneacidithiobacillus taiwanensis
CTTGCCGTTGGCGCGGTGGGAATTTCCTTTGCCGCCAACGAAGGGGATCTGCCCATCCCCAAACCGGTGCTCAACCCCCCTGGGCCGAAGATGGTGCAGATGCCGGATTTCAGCCCCATCGTCGAAAAATACGGCAACGCCATCGTCAAAATCGACGATTCCGACACCAAGATCGTGGGCGGTGGACAGGGGCAAAATCCCTTTCCCAAGAATTCTCCCTTCTATCAATTCTTCCAGAATTTCCCGAATGCCCAGCCACCGCAAAAAGAGAAGGAAGAGGCTTTGGGATCCGGCTTCATCATTTCTTCCAATGGGTACATCGTGACCGCCGGACACGTGGTGCGCGGGATGCATCACATCATCGTCACCCTCACCAATCACCGCGCCTACCCGGCCAAGGTCGTGGGGCTTTCGGTACGCTATGATACGGCCCTGCTGAAAATCGACGCCCATAACTTGCCGACGGTGCAACTCGGTAACGCCAAGGATCTCAAGGTTGGCCAATGGCTTCTCGCCATCGGTATGCCCTTTGGATTCTACAATACGGTCACCCAAGGGGTGGTTAGCGCCCTCGATCGCTCCTTACCGCACGACGATGAGTACATCCCCTTTATCCAGAGCGATGTACCGATCAACCCCGGCAACTCCGGCGGACCGATTTTCAATATGTCGGGGCAGGTGGTTGGCATCAATGACCAGATCTATACCAACGACGGCGGCTACATGGGCCTGTCCTTCAGCATTCCCATCAATACCGCCATGCGCGCCGTCGATGCCTTCCTGGCCCACAAAAAGCTGCGCTTTGGCTGGCTCGGCGTTGACGTGCAGGAGGTGACCCCGGCCATGGCCGAGGCCCTGCACCTAAAGGAACCCGTTGGTGCCCTGGTGGCCAATGTCGAACCGGGAGAGGCGGCTGCCAAGTCCGGTCTGAAAACCGGCGATGTCATCGTCACCTACAACCATCAACCGGTATACAGCGTTGGGCAGCTACCACCGATGGTGGGTGACACCCCGCCCGGAACCGTCGTTCCGGTGGGGATTCTGCGCGATGGCAAACCGGAAACCCTGCATGTTACGGTTGGCGTGATGCCGGAAAAGATGCGCCATGCCGAGATGCGCAAAACCGCCGATATCCGCCGCTTGGGGCTACGTGTATCGTCCCTCGATAGCGCGGAAAAGAAGGCCTTGGGAATCCATCATGGCGTCTTCATCGAGAGCGTCTACCCAGGGCCCGCTGCAGAAATCGGCTTGCGTGAGGGTATGGCAATCCAGGAAATTGCCCAGCAACGCGTCGATAGCCCGGAGCAGCTGGAGCGTATCGTCAAGGGGCTGCCCGCCAACCAGCCGATCTCGATGCTCGTGCGGCAGGGTAAGAACAGCCTCTTTGTGGTCATCCACCTGCCCAAACACTGAGGACAGCAGCACATGAAAGCACTGTTGCGGCGCCCACGGGCGCCCTTCCTGGCGTTTGCGCTGCTATTCGGCAGCGGTAGTAGCTTGGCTGCCGATCTGCAAGCGCCAGCACCAAGTATTCCGAACTGCACGAGCTATGTGTTGATGGATTTTCGTACCGGTGCAATCCTTGCCGAGAAGCGGCCCAATCTGCAGCTTCCCCCCGCTAGTCTCACCAAGCTGATGACCGCCTATCTGACCTACAAAGCCTTGGCGGAGGGCCGCTTGCACTGGCAGCAACAAATCCCGGTCAGCAATGTCGCCTGGCACACCGGCGGTTCGAGCATGTTCATTCAGCCCAACCTGCCGGTAACCGTCGACCAGCTGATGCATGGCCTGATCATCGACTCCGGTAACGATGCGGCCGTTGCCCTGGCCCAGGCGGTGGCCGGAACACGGGCCAGTTTTGTGGCCGAGATGAATGCCGAGGCACAAAAAATGGGCTTGACCGGTGCGCACTACAGCAACGTCGATGGCCTTCCCGATCCAGGCTTGCATCTTTCGGCACTAAACATTGCGACACTCTCTCGCAACCTGATCCAGCGTTATCCCCAGGTCATCGACATCTCCAAAATCAAATTTTATCGCTACAACCACATCACCCAGCGCAGTTGGAATCCGGCCCTCTTTGGGCACCCGAGTATCGACGGGTTGAAAACCGGTCACACCAACGCCGCTGGCCACTGCATGGATACCACCGCCCTGCGCGATGGCCGTCGCCTCATTGCCGTGGTGATGGGGGCGCCAAACTGGCCAGCGGGGGTCGATGATGTCGTCGCCCTGCTCAACTATGGGTATGCCTTCACCCGCGATGTGGAGGCTGTGCCGCAGGGTGCCCTGATTGGTGTTTATCGCGATCCTCGACTAGACCCGCAAAAGTTTACGGTCAAGGCCGCCCATAGTGTCTGGGTTACCGTCCCCACTGGGGAACAGGGGCAATTACAGCGCTCGGTCAGCTATCGGCAATTGGGCGACCATGGGGTAGCGGCAGGCGCCGTCGTTGGTACCTTGCGCATCACTCTGCACGGCAAAGTGCTGGGCGAAACCCCCCTTCTCGCCAGCCAAGCCAGCAAGCCCGCCGGCACCCTTGGTACCTGGTGGCACGAGGCCAAAGATGCGCTCTGAAACCCCAGGCTCGTTTTCGCCCCATTCTTTGGCGACAGGCTGGCGGAAGGATCGGGCTACCGCGGCGCAATGTGCAGAAGCGCTTGACGGCGCTGGGCTTTCTGCCTATCCTTTCGGCCTTTTCCGGCGGCGCCAGCCGGTTGCTCGTTTGCGGAGGTCAAGATGTACGCGGTAGTGGAAAACGGTGGTAAACAATATCGGGTCGCGGTGGGCGACAAACTGCGCCTGGAGAAGATCGAAGCCGAGACGGGAAGCGAGCTGGTTCTCGATCGCGTGCTCATGCTTGGCGAAGGAGACTCCGTGCAGGTAGGGCAGCCCCTCGTTGCCGGCGCTACGGTCAAGGCCACCATCCTCGCGCAAGGGCGCGCCGACAAGATCCACATCTTCAAGATGCGCCGCCGCAAGCATTTCCGTAAGCGGCAGGGCCATCGCCAGTACTTCACCGAAGTACGCATCACCAGCATCGACGCCTAACAGGGGAGCAATCCAGCATGGCACACAAGAAAGCAGGCGGTTCTTCGCGCAACGGTCGTGATTCCGAGTCCAAGCGACTGGGAGTCAAGCGCTACGGTGGGCAGGCGGTCATCGCCGGCAACATCATCATTCGCCAGCGCGGCACCCAGTATCATCCCGGTGTCAACGTTGGCATCGGCAAGGACCATACCCTCTTCGCCTTGAGCGATGGTGTGGTACAGTTTGATCGCAAGGGCCCGCGGCAGGTCCGCACCGTCAGCGTCATCAACGGCTGAATTCAGCCATCGGGAAGACCCCGCCCCGGTA
>DDOU01000042.1:6572-7126 GCA_002341825.1 Candidatus Igneacidithiobacillus taiwanensis
AACGGCGGCCACGGCTCGGTTAGTTTTCGCCGGGAAAAATTCATCCCCTTCGGCGGTCCCGATGGCGGCGATGGCGGGCGCGGCGGCGATGTCTATCTCGTCGCCCAGGAAAATCTCAATACCCTCATCGACTTCCGTTTTCAGCGCCGCTATCGGGCAGAAAATGGCCATGGCGGGGCGGGCCGACAGATGACCGGGCGGGCCGGGAAGGACCTCGAAATTCCGGTTCCCATCGGCACCCTGGTGTATGACGAAGACACCCGCGAACTTTTGGGCGATCTCCGTGAAAACGGGCAGCGACTCCTGGTTGCCAAGGGCGGGCGCGGCGGCCACGGTAACCTTTGGTACAAGACCAGCGTCAATCGTGCCCCGCGTCAGTTCGAAAAGGGCGGGATTGGCGAAGAACGCCGGCTGCGCCTCGAGCTACGTTTGCTTGCCGATGTGGGCCTGCTGGGACTACCCAACGCCGGCAAAAGCACCTTGCTTCGTGCCATCAGCGCGGCCAAGCCCAAGGTTGCCGATTATCCCTTCACGACCCTACACCCACAGCTCGG
>DDOU01000042.1:7133-9602 GCA_002341825.1 Candidatus Igneacidithiobacillus taiwanensis
GTGGTGCGGGTAGGCGAACACGAGTCCTTCGTCCTCGCCGACATCCCTGGTCTGATTCCTGGCGCTGCCGAGGGTGCCGGTCTGGGCATTCGCTTTCTACGCCATCTGCGCCGGACTCGCCTGCTCCTGCACTTGGTCGATATCGCCCCGGTCGACGAGTCGCAGCCTGCTCACAATGTCACCGAGTTGGCGGCAGAATTGGAAGCCTACAGCGCCGAGCTCGCCAGTAGGCCGCGTTGGTTGGTCGGCAACAAGGCCGATCTTTTTCGTCCCGAAGAAGCGCAAGCGCAATTCCAGGCCCTGATCGACGCCTTGGATTGGCAGGGTCCTGCTTTTTTGGTTTCAGCCGCCACCGGCAGCGGCTGCAAGGAACTTGCCCAAGCGGTCTGGCGCGCCTTACCCGAGTTACCGCCGGCACCGGAGCCGCGCAGCGAAATCGACTGGGAAGGCGAGGAAGCCGACAGCGAGGATTGGGGCGACGAGACCTGGGACGACGCCGATTGGGAGGAAGAGGAAGACGAGGAATGAAACGCCGTGATCTGAACGAAAGCCAACGCTGGGTGGTAAAGATTGGCAGCAGCCTACTCACCAACGATGGCAAAGGCCTCAACCTGCCCGCCATTGCCGCTTGGGTGCAACAGCTCATCAAGCTGCGGCAAAAGGGCCTGGAATTGATCCTGGTGAGCTCCGGCGCCGTAGCGGCGGGAATGGAACGCCTCGGCTGGCAAACGCGACCGCGCGCCCTCGCGGAACTGCAGGCTGCGGCCAGCATCGGACAGGCGGCCCTCATCCAGGTCTATCAGGGCTATCTGCAGGCCGGGGGGATGATTGGCGCCCAAGTCTTGCTCACCCACGAAGATCTCCGCGACCGCCAGCGCTACCTGAGCGCCCGCGAGACCCTGCGCACCCTGATGGAAATGGGTGCATTACCGATCATCAACGAGAATGACGCCGTTGCCAACGCCGAGTTGCGCTTTGGCGATAACGACACCCTGGCGGCCATGGTCAGCAACCTCCTCGAGGCCGATGTATTGGTCATCCTCACCGACCAGGCCGGTCTGTACGAGGCCGATCCGCGGCAAAATCCGCACGCCCGTCTCCTTGCCGAAGTCCAGGCAGGAGACCCGGAGCTACTTGCCATGGCTGGGGGTAGCGGCAGCCGCGTCGGTACCGGCGGCATGCGCAGCAAGGTCTTGGCCGCCACGCGCGCGGCCCGCTCCGGCACCAAGACCATCGTTGCCAGCGGCCACGAAGACGATGTGCTGCTGCGTCTTTTTGCCGGCGAGCCTCTCGGTACCTGCTTTCATCCGCAGCTACCCAAGCTGGCGGCGCGCAAGCGCTGGCTCTTGGGGCAGCTACCGCCCGCGGGGTCCTTGCATCTCGATGCCGGTGCTGCCCGGGTGCTGCGCGAAAAAGGCTCGAGCCTGTTGCCCGTGGGGGTGACAGCGCTCAATGGCACTTTTCAACGCGGTGACTTGGTGTCTTGCCTCGACCCGGAGGGAGTGGAGATTGCCCGCGGCCTGATCAACTTTGCGAGCAGCGAGGTGCTACCGCGGCTGGGCAAGAATAGTCAGGAAATTGCTCGACTTTTTGGCGAGCAAGAGGCAGTCGAGTTGATCCACCGCGACAATCTCGCCCTCCTGCCCTAGGGGGCAGAACTCAGACGTGCCCCTCGCCGGCAAGTATACAGCGATGCTCGGAATCGCCCTGCTCTACCTGCAGGGTGCTGTGGTGGATACCAAAATGCGTCGCCAACTCCGCCGCAAGGTGGTGGAGGAAGTTATCACCGGGAACGCCAGCCGGCATCACCAGATGGGCGGTGAGGGCATTTTCGGTGGTACTCATGGCCCAAATATGCAGATCGTGCACCCCCTGCACCCCGGTCTGCGCAAGCAAGAACTCTCGCACCGAAGCGGTCTCGATCCCCGGCGGGACGGCATCCAGGGCCAAACCCATCGACTCTCGCAACACATCCCAGGTAAACCAGACGATGAAGATGCTGACCACAATACTGGTGAGCGGGTCGAGCCAAAACCAATGGGTAAAGAGGATGACGACACCACTAGCCACCACGCCCAAGGAGAGCGCTGCATCTCCGGCCATATGCAAAAATGCTGCGCGGAGATTGAGATCGTGCTTGCGCCCGGCCAGGAAGAGTGCCGCCGTTGCCGTATTGATCAGCACACCTAGGGCGGCGACGATGACGACATCCCAGGCGGCCACCGGAGCGGGGGCAAAAAGGCGCAACACCGCCTCCCAGACGATTGCCCCGGTCACCAATAATAGAAATATGGCATTTCCCAGGGCGGAAAGGATCGAGGCACTGCGCAAACCATAAGTAAAACGCGCCGTGGGCGCACGCTGGGCGAGGTGGCTGCCGCCCCAGGCCAGAAATAAACCCAGAACATCGCCAAAATTGTGACCAGCATCGGCCAAAAGGGCGAGGGAATTGCCGAGCACACCGAAGAT
>DDOU01000042.1:9790-12777 GCA_002341825.1 Candidatus Igneacidithiobacillus taiwanensis
TTTTCCAGCTCTTGGTCGAAGAATTCGAGTACCTTGCCGCAGGCCGTGCAAACCATGTGGTCGTGATGCCCAGATTCGTTGAGCTCGAAAACGGCGCGGTCGCCTTCAAAGTGATGCCGACGCACCAGCCCTGCCACCTCAAACTGGGTCATGACCCGGTACACCGTCGCCAAACCCACTTCCTCACCGGCATCGAGAAGCTGTCGGTAGACCTCTTCTGCGGTAAGGTGACGGGTATCACTCGCCTCGAGGATCTGCAGGATACGCAGTCGCGGCAGGGTGGCCTTGAGACCGGCGCGTTTCAGTTCTTCACTATTCATGCTATCCAATGGCAAGTGGCGCTCTCTTTTAGTAGCATAGTGGCACCGTACGCCCAAGACAAGGACCCATGCGCACTTTCTCTCTTCTTGCCAGTTCCGTATTCCTCTGCCTCGGCCTTGGCGCCTGCAGTATCTACCGCGTCGACGTTCAACAGGGCAACGTCATCGGCCAGAAGGAGCTGGACCAAGTCCACAAGGGGATGGACCAAGCCGAAGTGCGGGCCATTCTTGGCTCGCCCTTGCTCGACAATCCGTGGCAGAAGGACGAATGGGTATATAGCTACAGTAACAAGCCCGCCTACAGTGGCACTACCGTCCGCAATATCATTTTACATTTCAACCACGACGGTACCCTGCAGAGCATCAGCGGCGACGTACAGGCCCTGCCCAAGGGCTGAGCCTCAGTTTTTTGCCAAGCGTGCGGCGCCGTAGACTTGGCGGGCGCGCTGGGCGAAGCGCTGCACCATGGTCTCCGCGGCCTGTTTGAAGATGGGCTCGAGAAAGGCGCCGACCAAGCGGCTGGCAAACTCAAAGCGCATATCGAGGGTAACCCGAGTGCCGCCTTCCACCGGCTCCAACTGCCAGAGCCCCTCCAAAAAACGGAATGGCCCATCGACCAATCGCACCTCAGCCAATTTGGGACGCTGATAGCGGTTGCGGGTAGAAAAGGCCTTACCAAAGGCGCTGTGGGCGATGCGGATTTCGGCTACCACTTCATCGCCATGATCTTGCAGGATGCGGGTAGCACCGCACCAGGGCAAAAATTGCGGATAACTACGAATATCTTCTACCAAGGCAAAAATTTCTTCGGCGCTGTAGGGAATCACCGCCGTCTTGCGGATATGGTGCATTGCACTCCTCGAATCAGTAACGTCGCGAGCCCAACGCCCGCGCCTGGATGCGACGATCGATCTGGGCCAGCAACCACTCCAAGGGCCGCCGCCACCAGGATCGACGGTGCCAGTGCGCAAGGGAGATTTCCCGCGAGCGGGAAAACTCGCGCCGGAACAGCGTATGCAGCGTGAGCAGGGGCCCCCGCCCACGCAGTTCGAGATTCAGCTCGCGGTTAAACCAGAGGCTGAGAAAATCGAGATTGGCTGAGCCAACGCTCCCCCACAATCCATCCACCAGCACATACTTGGCATGCAAAAAGGTTTCTTGGTACTCGTACACGCGCACGCCATGTCGCAACAGTTTTTGATAATACGCCTGTATACCCAGACGCAAAAGGGGATGATCGGTTACTCGTCCGGCAAGCAGGATGCGCACATCGACACCCCGCCGCACCGCGGCATAGAGGGCAGAGAGTATGACAGGATCGGGGTTGAAGTAGGGGGTCGCTACCCACAGACTCACCCGCGCCGCGCGAAAGGCGGCCAGGTAGCGGCGGCGGATACTGTAGCGCTCGGGCGGGGTGGCAGCGAGGAGACGCAGGAAGGTGTCTGAGGCAACGCTTGGCGCGCCAGCGGCAGTGCGGCGAAGTTCCCGACGCGCCAGTGGGCGGTTGCGCAAAAACAAGCGACGCACCAAGGGTACGATCGGACCGCGACAAGCGAAAAGCAACTCGCGGTAGGGTACTCGCCCAGGATCGCCGCGTAGCCATGCGTCGGCAATGGCAAAACCGCCTACCGCCAACCAGTCGCCATCAATCAATACGATACGGCGATGACTGCGGCGCAGGCGTTTTTCCCAACCTCGCCAGGTAAGTCGGTGATACCATTCGAAACTACCCCCCGCCGCTTGCAGCTGGGCAATCCAGCGCTCGGGAAAGCCATGGCTGCCAAAGGCATCCAAACGCAAAACCACACGTACCCCAGCGGCGGCCCGCGCACAGAGGATATCCAGGATCTTCTCCGGCCAGACCCCATGTTCAAAAATATAGTTCTCGAACAGGATCTCGCTTTGCGCCGCGCGCAGCCGATCCTCGAGCAACGCTGCAATGGCCGGCATCTCGCTGAGCAACTGCCAATCTTCCGCCGGCAACCAGGCGGGGTAATGCTGCAGCTTGGCCATCGATACTCGTCCTGTAGACCCGGCAGAAGTCCATAGAATAGTGGAGGCTGGGAGCGGTTTGTACCACCCCGTCTGCTTTGCGGTAAGATCGCGCATTAGATTTCAGGACCACCGATGCCATGAGCAACAGCACCATTGCCCTCAACCGTGAGGCGAGACACGAGTACTTCATCGAGGAGCGCTTCGAGGCCGGAATTGCCCTCGAAGGCTGGGAGGTGAAGTCGATGCGTGCCGGTCGCCTGCAGCTCAAGGACAGCTATGTGGTGATCAAAAATGGCGAGCTCTGGCTTCTGGGCGCGCACATCAGCCCCCTGCCCACCGCCAGCACCCATATTCAGCCGGACCCCACCCGCACCCGCAAACTGCTGATGCATCGCTTGGAAATCAATCGGTTGATTGGTGCCGTGGAGCGCAAGGGCTTTACCCTCGTCCCCCTGGCGCTGTATTGGAAACAAGGGCGCGCCAAGGCAGAAATTGCCCTCGTTAAGGGCAAGCAAGCCCACGACAAACGGGCCACCCTCAAGGAGCGGGAGTGGCAACGCGACAAGGCGCGCATCCTCAAGGGTGGAGCCCGCGATGGCTAAGACGGCCACAGCCGAGCACCATCTGTTCCATGCCCTGTTGCTGTTTGTCTTTGCCTTTTGGCTCTTTGGC
>DDOU01000047.1 GCA_002341825.1 Candidatus Igneacidithiobacillus taiwanensis
AACCCGGTCCCCAACACCAGTGCGGCGATTGCTGCCAACACTATTTTCCCGGCCATCGTACAGAATGCGATCACCTTCGGTGCGACGCAAAAGTTGGGTATGGGTTGGAAGCTGACGGAAGCTTACATGCATGCGTTTAGTAACACCATGACTGGGGCTCCGGGATCTGCGCCTTTCGCTCTTGGAGATCCGCAGCAGGCAGCCTCTTCGACTTTGGCCGAAAATTCCTACGGTCTGCAGGTTGGTTACGACTTCTAATACCCCTCCTCAGGGTACCGGGGGAGGCGCAAGCCTCCCTTTTTTTGTGCCTGCACTTGCAACGCGGGCCGGCAAGCCAGACACTAGGCGGGCGGTAGGCCAACTGAGGAGCCCATGAAGACCATTCCCATTGCCGATGTCAGTACCCTCAAGAATGAACTGAACAAGTATAAGAAGGGGAAAAAGCTCGAGATTCCCCGTTTCAATCAACTTGCCCGTATGGCCTATTTGGGTAGGCTGGTAATGGCACCCCTCGATCCGGAGGATCCTGCCTGCACCGCATACCTTGTTCACGTCCAGGAACTGACTGGGCTGGCTGCACATTTCATCGAGCTCGACGAAGACCTGATCGATGGCATTCTCATCCTCGACGGGGAACAAGCCATGGCCATGGCTGATATCATGCAAAAAGGGGTGGAGGACCGCGCCCGATGGCATGAAGAGCTGAATCAGCGCGATTTTTATTTTTCGTCCTTCTATCGCCCCAAAGACCGTAGCGAGTAATGCCCTTGGCGGTGCCAAGATCACAGCAGGTGCTGCGCTGGCTCAACCTTGGTCACCTCTCGGCACTGGCGCTGCACCAAAGCTATCAGGCCTTGGCGGAGCTGCGGCGGGCGGAAGATCCGCCTTGGTTGCTACTTGCCTCCGCCGACGCGCACCTGAGCCTCGGTGCAGCGCAGACGGCGGCCGCAGAATTGGATCGCAATGCCAAGAAAAATCTAATCGTAGTGCAGCGGCCCCTTGGCGGCGGTTTGGTCTGGATCGAGCCAGCGCATCTCAATTATTTTTTGCTGGCAACCCCAAGCTCGGTACGGCGGCGCCCGGAGGATTGGTTGGAAGTCTTGGCCCCGTCGCTCTGTGCTCTCCATGCTGCCTTTGGTCTGCATGTGGAACTGGTGGCGGAGCAAGAGCTTCGCTGTGCAGGGCAGCGGATTGGCAGCACCGGCGCGGCAAGCTTGGGCAGCAGCGTGGTGCTGGCGGGCAGCTTTTTATTACGGGGAGATTGGATCTCCTTTTGTAATTCTGTTGCGGCACCCTCGCCAGACTTTCGGCAAGCC
The DNA here is from genome assembly GCA_002341825.1 of Candidatus Igneacidithiobacillus taiwanensis. Lineage (GTDB taxonomy): Bacteria > Pseudomonadota > Gammaproteobacteria > Acidithiobacillales > Acidithiobacillaceae > Igneacidithiobacillus > Igneacidithiobacillus taiwanensis. Next base: position 1,317 of record DDOU01000047.1, read on the forward strand.
CTGGAGCGCGCCCTCGCGGCCTCCTTGCTCACTTGGGAGGAGGCGGGCGTGCTCGTTCCCTCCCATGCGCAGTTGGCCCATGCCTGGCGGGAGATATTACAGGCCGAGGGCTGGAAGATCGAAGTCGATGCCTTGCGGCCAGTGGAGCAGCAGGCGATTGCTGCCCAGGAGCTCGAGGCGGTGGACTGGGAGAGCCGAGGACGGCGACGGGTGCGCGATGGCATCAAATTGCGGGCGAGCGCCTTCTTGACGCAGCGGCATTGGCCCGAGGGCTGGCTGCGTGTTTGGACGGAAGATGGTCGGTATCGCGCGGTAGACAGCAATCTCTTTCCCGCCGAGCTTTGTTGGGCGTTGACTGGAATAGAGGCGGCATCGCCAATGTTACCGTTGTTGTTCGAGGGGTATCTGGGTACGCAAGCCGCCCTTTGGCAGCAGCGTCTGGAAACCCTCGCCGTATGGTCTGATCATCAGTAAGCAGGAGAAAGGTATGCCCAGCATCGAAGACCGTTTACGCAAGCGCTTGATCTGGATGAGCAGTGATGAAGCGATGCTAGCGGAGGTGAGGAAGAGCTTGCCGCCGGAATGGTCCCTGACAGCGGCCCTTGGGGTGGAGGACTTTGACGATTGGCAAGAAATTCTCTTGCATCGTTTTCTGGTCTTGGATCTCGACGATTCGGCAGTGGATCCGGCGGTGATCGATGAGATTCGCCGCGAGTATCAGCTCAATATACCCATTTTTTGTTATGGCGGAAGCGAGGAGCAGCGCCTAGAAGCGCGTTCGGCGCGGGCCGATCGCTTCTTTGACAAGGGAGAAATCCTGGCGCGCTTGCCGGACTTTTTGCGCCAGTTTTCTTGGTAAAGGTGCTGCCCGCCCAAGAGGCGGGCAGAGTGCTCAGCCGACCTTGGCGTGGGCTTCGGTATCGAGGAGCAGCTCGTGACTCTCGCTCTGATCCCCTGCGGTAACGGTCAGGGTAGCCACGCGCACGCCGGCATCCTTGAAGGTCAGCTCGTAAGAGAACATGCCCGGGAGTTCGACGGTGCTTTCCTTGAGGGTCTTACCCTCGCAGGTGAGGCTGACCTTGGCGCTGCCGCTGCCATCGAGCACAGCCTGAATGCGGAACGGGTGACCGACGACGCGGCGATAAACCTGCGGGTCGCGATTGCGGTTGTACTGCAGGTTGTTCAGTTTCACCATCTTGACGAGTTTCTTGCTCATGAAAGCCCCTTTTCTGCCTATAAAATCCACTGTGGATACCGATAGCTAAAACACTCGTATCCTAGACGAAGCAGAGGAAAAAGGGTAGTTTAGACGCTCAGGCGAGAGGAGTTCTCATGTACGATAAGACCTTGGCGCTGGCGCGTTTGGACGAGGCGCAAGCCCAGATCGAAGCCTTGGGGCGCCAATCCGTAGGACAAGATTTCCCCGTAAGTTTGGAACAGGGCGTGCAAATTGCCCGGCAGATTCTGCAGGTTTTGCTCACTGCTGAGCGCAAAGACTTTGCCGCCGATGCCGACCTGCTTTCCCTATGGAAGACCCTGGTCAAGGGGCAGCCGCACTGGAATACCATCCGCGATAATTGCCGCGAACTCGTCTATTACCAGAATTGCTTGGCGATGGATCGCGAGGATGCACTGCCGCCGCAGCCGGATAAGATGCTGCTACACGTCCTGCGCCATCTCTACCTGTATGCGCGCAGCCATACCGAACAGTCGTCAGAGGAGCCGTCATGAGTCAGCACCGCGACAACGCCTTGCGCTATGTGAGCGAGGAGCCCTTCTACCAACCTGTGGGCAATGAGCTGGGGGTCTTTATGGCTGCCTGGGGACGGCGCCTACCGGTGATGTTGAAAGGACCAACCGGTTGCGGCAAGACCCGTTTCATTGAGCATATGGCTTGGCGCCTCAAGCGTCCGCTAGTAACCGTAGCTTGCCACGAAGATCTTACCAGTTCCGACTTGGTGGGGCGTTTTCTGATTGAAGGTGACGAAACGGTTTGGCAAGACGGGCCACTAACCCGTGCCGTGCGGGAAGGCGCCATCTGTTACCTGGACGAAGTGGTAGAGGCGCGTACCGACACCACCGTCGTCATTCATCCTCTTACCGACCATCGTCGACATCTCCCGATCGATAAACTCGGCCAGGAAATTACCGCGCACCCGGATTTTCTCTTGGTGATTTCCTACAACCCGGGCTACCAGACAGTGCTCAAGGATTTGAAGCCCTCGACCAAGCAGCGCTTTGTGGGGATGAATTTCAACTATCCTCCCGCAGAACTGGAAAGCCAGATCGTGATGCGGGAGTCTGGCCTCGATGCCGAGCGTTCGCGCCAGTTGGTGCAGGCGGCAGCAAAGGCGCGTAATTTGAAGGATCAAGGTCTGCAGGAAGTGACCTCTACCCGTGCCTTGGTCTATGCCGGGACTTTGATGGCGGCGGGTTTGGCTCCGCTCGAAGCAATCGAGGCGGCGATCATCAGTCCGCAAACCGATGATCCAGAGCTAGGGGCGGCCCTCACCGAGATTTTCCAGACCTTCTTTGGCTGAGCGCGCCATGTCGGCAGCCACCGAGGAAATCCTCGAACACCTCGATGCCGTCAGTTTTGTAGCTGGCCGGGATGCGCGCGAGGCATTGCCTGCCGTCACGCCCCTGGGGGAAGCGGCGAGCTTGCGTTATCTCGAAGCCGGGCGGGATTTGTTTTTTTATGATCGCGAGGCGGGGAAGGCGTTTTTTCACGCAACGCCGGCCTTGGTGCAGAGCTTTGGCGGGCTGGACCCTTGGTTGGAGCAGGCGCGAGTTTTCTTGACCCAGCGCGGCACCTTTCGCGCCGCCGTGGGTTTCTTTGAGCAGGCGGCCTTGGTGCGCAAGGACTATGGGCTCGAGGGCGAAAAAATCTGGTACGAGGAGGGCGCGGCTTGGGTAGGGCGCCATGTCGATAGTGCTGCAGCCTATTTTCGTATGCCCGTGGCGCGGCTGTTTGGTACTTTTTCGGCGGCAGACTTGCGTACCTTGCTCGCGCCCGCCCGCGAGCTCGCCAAAGGACGCCTTGGGCTTGCCAGTTATCTGGAGGGGGCGGTAAAGGTCCGCGCCCTGTGCGGCCTTGCTGGTGTGGAGGATTGGGCCACCCGCGGTCGCGATATTTTGGCAGCGGGGCGAATTCGTGGCGAGGCCTGGTTTCGGTTGGAGAGCGACGAGGCGCGCGGCTTTTTACTCGAGGTGTTGCCGGGCTTCCGCACCGGCCCACACAAGCGTCTCTTTGCCCTGCTGTTACAGGCTTGGACTGGGTTGCACCTGCCCTTTGAGGACGGCGACTGGAATGTGGAAGGGGGGCGCAGCTTTCTCGAAACCGACGGACGCAGTCTTTTTGTTCCGGCGGTGATGCCTGATCGGGAAGAGGCGATTCTCGCCTTTTATCATACCGGTGCGCATTTGGCTTTCGGCAGTTACGACGAGGCGGCCATTCGCGCGCTGTTTCGCGAAATCGGTAGCGAGCATCCACCCCTCGATGCCGACCAGCGCATCACCTGGCGCCCGCTCTTTGCGCAATTTGGTGCGGATCTGCTGCGCTTTCAACTGATTTTCGATCAGCTCGAAGACCTGCGCGTGGACCTGGCAATGGAGCGGGAGATGCCGGGCTATTTGGCGCGCCTGCTGCGTGCCGCGCGCGCGCAAACGCCGCCCCCGGGTGCTGCTGGCGCCTATTGGCGGGAAGCCTTGCAACTCACCGAAGCGGCAGCGGCAGGGCGACTTCCGCCGGCGCTCGCGGCACTCGCCAGCGAGTCGGTCGGTATCGTCGACGCTTTCCGCCTGGCTCTCGAGCGTTACGCGAGCACGGATTTACCGCCCATCACCCTGGCGGAACGTGCCGCTGCCTTTCTTCCAGGGCATTCGCCCAATGCCGCCCGTCCGGTCTACCCGCGCAAATCGAGCCGGACCGAGGCGGTGGAGATGGATGCCGGAGGACAGCTCGGCGCGGCGGGGCACAAGGAAAAGCCGCGAGAGGCGCCGCAGCAGGCGGAGGGTAACGATCCCGACCTCGAAATCCCGCCCGAGGATATTCAGGGCACGGGTGGTCGCGTGGGGGTCGGCATCCCCATGCCCGCCAAGGTGCACGGCAGCGGTCGCGGCGTGCAGGGCCCCAAGGGTGGTTGGCCCTACCAGGAATGGGATTATCGCCAGCAAAAATACAAGGAAAACTGGGCGCGGGTGCATGAGCGTCAATTGCGCGAGCGGGATGAGGCGAAGGCGGTGGAGATTGCCATGGAACTCGATGGCACCATGCGCCGCCTGAAAAAAGCCCTGCAGGCGCAGAAGCCCACACGCATGGCTCCCCTGCGGCGGCAGAAGGAGGGCGAAGAGCCGGATATCGACGCCGCGGTGCAATTCGTGGTCGAGCGGCGCGCCGGGCAGAGCCCCAAGGCCAATATCTATCGTCAGCGCCGTCCTTTGCAGCGCGACACGGCGGTACTGCTCCTTGCCGATCTTTCTACCTCCATTATGGCCGAGGCGGCAGATACCGGGGTGCGCGTGGTCGATCGTCTGCGCGCAGCCATGCTGCTTTTTGGCGAAGCCCTGGTAGAAGTGGGCGACCCGTTTGCCCTCTACGGTTTTGCCAGCAAGTATCATCAAGAAGTTCTGTTGTATCCCATCAAACGCTTCGGGGAGCGCTTTGATGGACGCGCCCGAGCTCTCTTGGGTGGGCTCAGTGGTCGCTTGGCCACGCGCATGGGGGCGGCGATTCGCCATAGCACTCGACAATTGTTGCGTAGCCCCGGGCAGCGCCGGTTGCTACTGATTCTCTCCGACGGCCGGCCTGCCGATTATGACGACGGTGGCGACCCACGCTACCTGCAAGAAGATACCCGCATGGCGGTACGCGAGGCGCGGGAGCAGGGAGTTCATGCCTTCTGTATCAGTCTCGACCCCCGCGGGGGCGATTATCTACCCTTGGTTTTTGGACAAGGGCACTATTTGGTACTGCCGCATATCGATCAGTTGCCGCAACGGCTCCCGGAAATCTACCTGCGCCTACGGGGGCATGGGTGAACGAAGCGGAGCTGCTGCAGGAGCGTATCCCCCCGGGGCGCCCGGCCATTTTTGTGGGAGCGGCGCGCTACCGGCGCAATAGCTACGGCAAAAACCATCCTCTTGCCATTCCGCGGGTGTCCCTTACCCTCGACCTCATCAATAGCTACGGCGCCATGGGGCCGGCGGAATATCGCCTGGGCCGGCCCGCCAGCCATGTCGAGCTTTGGGGCTTTCATACCCGCGACTATATCCAGGCCTTTGAAAAGGCACAGTTTCGTGGTCGCGTTACCGATGATGATCGCCGTCGCTACCAGCTCGGTACCCTAGAAAATCCCTATTTTCCTGGTTTTTTCGATACCCCCAATCTTGCCACGGGATCGAGTATCCAAGCCGCCGAGTTGGTCTTGCAGGGGCAGACGGCCTTCAGCCCGGCGGGGGGAATGCATCATGCGGCGGCGCACCAGGCGCGAGGCTTTTGCTACCTGAACGATCCGGTCTTGGCGATTCAACGGCTGCGCCGGGCGGGTCTGCGAGTGCTCTACTGGGACATGGATGCACACCATGGCGATGGCGTAGAGGCGGCCTTTGTTGCGGATGCCGGGGTACAAACCGTGTCGCTGCACATGGATACGGCCTATGCCTATCCCTTTCAGGGGGGCGGATTGATGGATCAGGCGGGCGGTGCCCTGAACCTGCCGTTGCCGCCGGAAGTCAACGACAGTGAATATCGACAAGTCTTTGCCGCACTTTGGCCGCGGGTGCTGGAGGCTTTTGCGCCCGACGTGGTGGTGCTACAGGCCGGCACCGACATTCTCGCTCCCGACCCCCTCAGTAAATTTCGCGTCAGCAACGTGCTATTTTGGGAAATCGTCCAACGGATCGTTGACGAGAGCCCGCGCCTGCTGGTGCTTGGTGGTGGGGGCTATCATCCCATAGCCCTCGCTCGCTGCTGGACGGGTCTTTGGGGTATTCTCAGTGGTCGGCAACTGGCGCAAGATCTACCGGAGAGCGGGCGTAGGCTGCTCGAGCAGGTGGAATGGGAGCTCGACGACGAAGACGCTCCCGATTATACCCGACAGTTTCGTCGTCTCGATGATCTTCCCCTCGAGGGACCGGTGCGGGGCGACATTCTCGACGCTGTGCAGCTGCTGTTGCAACAGCATCCCCTTTTTACCCAATAGGAGAGTCCTGGCATGCATAGCGAAGCCGATCTCATTCCCGGCGCCGCCAATAGTCTGGCGAGCAAGCAGTACGCGGAGCGTTTCCTGGCAGCGGGTTTGCCCGAGGGACATTACAGCGATTTTCTCAACACCCGCATCAAGCTTTCCTCCCTGGGGGTGGGAACCTTTCCCGGTGCCGTCGACGAAGTGACCGACCTCGCGGTGGCGGCGATCGTCGCCCAGGCCCTGCAGTCCGGAATCAATGTCATCGACACCGGGGCAAATTATCGTTTTGGTCATGCGGGTCGTGCCGTTGGCGCTGGCATCGCCAAGGC
>DDOU01000018.1:0-10153 GCA_002341825.1 Candidatus Igneacidithiobacillus taiwanensis
CAACCGGCATGCACCATCAGCAACTCCATAAACGGCAAGGGCTGCGCCCGCTGTCGCGCGAGAATTTCCTGGAATGTGGCCGCCGAGCAACAACAATAGGGGCTGTCGTCGACTTCCTGAGCTTCGGCTGACATTCGTGCTGCATACCTCATGATCAAGAGGAAAACTTGGTCGACGATATTACCGACCCCAGCAGGCGGCAGCAAGGAAAACCGGCTCGCGTGCGCGGTTTTTCTTACCTCGTATCTAGGGCTAGATCCGGCACGCGGTACTTGACGGCACAGGTATTTCCACTATCTACCGGTATATAACCCCGAGGGATTGAGGCGGCGGATGAACAGAGTGCAAAGAACCGGTGGCGCCCATGCTTGGCTGCTCGCGCTTGCCGTTGCTGCAGTTGCATTGCTATTTGCATGGATTGTGGTACCCGCGGTCCTTACCGGCAGCCCACTTGCAGATGCTTTGCAAAAACCATTCGAAATGGCAGGAAGCCTCATCGCTGCGATGGCAGTCATCGGGGCGCTAAAATCATACTTGGAGAGGCCAATACAAGCGGATGCGCCGTTGAAATTCGATCCCACCCCAAGCGAGGCACAGCGGGCAGTTGCAACCAAAAAGCAAAGTACGCCGGCCGCCCAGTACGAGCCCCCTTCCACTCCATCCGATGGCTGGTCCCTCGACCTACTGAAGTCTCTGGAGTGGAAGCGCTTCGAGGATTTGTGTAACGAGTATTCCCGACAGAAAGGAATGCGCACCGAGACTACCTGCCTTGGCGCCGACGGTGGCGTAGATATCCGCATCTATCGCGAGGATGGCGTTCTCATGGGCATCGTGCAATGCAAGGCGTGGCGAACGAAAGAGGTTGGCGTGCGGCTGATTCGTGAGCTCGCGGGGGTAATGGCAAGCGAAAAAGTACCGCACGGAGTCTTCATAACCACCAGCGCTTTTACAAAAGAAGCGGTTACTTTCGCAGAGAAAAATGGAATCATTCTTTTGGATGGCCCAGGGTTTATTTCGGCAATCAAAAAACTGCCACCAAATGAACAAGAAAAATTATTACAATTCGCCACAGCTGGGGATTATTCTACCCCCACTTGCCCCCATTGCGGGGTTAAAATGATTCTCCGAAAGAAGTACAGCAAGTTTTGGGGATGTCGCAACTTTCCGAAATGTAAAATGACGTTGCAAGTTGGTAAGGAGTGGGGATGAATATGCGATCTCTGGGCGTAAAGAAGTGCGTCAAACAGGGTATATATTGTCATCCCGCGCTCCAAAAAATCAGGCATGGGCTAGTAGCCGGTCGAGCGCATTGGCAAATGCTTGGCGATCGGCTTGGCTCAGGGTGGCAGGCCCGCCGGTATGCACGCCGGAGTCCCGCAGTTGCTCCACAAGGTCACGAACCCGCAGGCGCTCGCGGATGGTGTCGGGAGAATAGCGTTCTCCACGCGGGCTGAGCGCATGGGCATTTTTGTCCAACACGGCGGCGGCGAGCGGGATATCGCCGGTGATTACCAAGTCTCCTGCCATAATTTGCCTAAGGATTTCCGCGTCTGCCACATCGAAGCCCTTCGCTACGACTACCGTGCGGATGTATGCCGAGCGGGGTACGCTCAGCGCCTGATTGGCAACCAGGGTCAGCGGCACTTGCCGACGTTCGCTGGCGCGGTAGAGAATCTCTTTGATGACCTTGGGGCACGCGTCGGCATCAACCCAAATATGCATTGCATTCTCGTCGAATTTTCCTAGGTAGAAACACCTTGTCACAGATGGGTCACCGTAACAATGGCTGTTCCTGATGACTCGTCATTTGGCGCACCTAGCCCGGTACGGATTTGGGCGTTGTCAAATTCGACCACCTGCCAAGGAGATAGGAGAGAAAAGTACTTTGGATGTTGGTGAATAGAACGGGCAACCTGCGTTTGGAGTCGCTTATCAGAGGGAGCTTTCTAAAAATTGGGCGGCCACATTGGCCCTATCATCAAACGGAGGAGGGAAAAACACCGAAGTCAATGTTGGAGTTAGTTTTAGCCGGTAGAAAACCAACCTTTCCTTAACTCCAGCTTTCTGGACACCGACGAGCCTCGAAAGGAGGCTTACGGTGTCCACGAACTCGTACAGTCATTAACGTCCAATAAGTGGCGTTGTATGCTCTGCCGCAGAACAGCTGCCTCTGCTGCGTACCTACCCTCACGCCAACCTGATCGCCATCATGACCACCCCTTTCGAGCAATGGACCCGAGCCTTCCGCAACGCTAAGAACATCAACGCTATAGCTTGATCGCCTAACACATCACCACGAAATCATTCAGACAGCGCATAACTGGGGACGCTTTCCCCTTCTGAACCTATTGAATTCAAGGCGGGGCGATAGGTCCTGCCAACCACAAGCAAATGCTACTGCCGAGGATCTTTTTTAGTCCGCTCTGTTGCGTGGGCAAGAGCCTTGCTCTTCGGCAAAAGGAGCGCGAGACACCAACGCCCCTGAAAAAGCTTGCCGTTCAAACTCCGGGAGAGCCTTCTCAGTATATGACGCGGCTGGACGGGGGAACCATGCGATCCTCTCCGTTCTTCGGATCGATGACCAGGGTAGTGCGCTTCTGCAGGTTGATGTGCTCCCCGCGCAACGCCAGCAAAGGCTTGCGAGCCGATCCGGTTGCCCTGCTCATCCCTCCAGAGGGGATGGTCGCCATCGGGAAGGTATCCTCGAAAAGCTTCCGTCGATTTCTGGCTTCAATGTCCCGCCAGTGTCCCAAAAAATCAACCGAAGGTGCAGCATTTCTCTATTGGTGCGAAGAGGGAGACTCGAACTCCCACGGTCGAAACCGCTGGAACCTAAATCCAGTGCGTCTACCAATTCCGCCATCCTCGCGACTGCGCTATCTTATCCTCTCGGGACTTCCTGGACAACGACGGAGTCACAGATGGCCAAGTCTCCACAACGAGTACGCCGCCTCTTGGCGGTAGAAGCCGCCCGCATCATGGTCGAGGAAGCCGTGGGGGATTTTCGCAGTGCCAAGGAAAAGGCAGCGCGTCGCCTAGGGGTGGATGCGCAACAGCACTGGCCCAGCAATACCGAGATCCATTCCGAGCTGCAGGCCCGATTGCAACTCTTCCATGCCGACACCCAGCCCCTCGCCTTGCGACATCTACGCGAAATTTCCCTGCAAGCCATGGAGTGGTTGCAGGCCTTCCAACCGCGCCTAGTGGGTTCGGTGCTCGAAGGCGATGCTACGGAGCACAGCAAGATCACCCTACATCTCTTTGCCGATGCGCCGGAGTCGGTGATGTTTTTTCTCCTCGATGCCCAGCAGGAGTACGAGGAAGGCTGGCAGCGCCTGCACTTCGGTGATGGCCCAATGCGCGACTATCCCCTTTTTACCCTCGACTACCAGGGCGTCCCCCTCCGCTTGGTGGTGTTTTCCCTCGACGAGGATCGCCGCAGCCCTGCCTCTGCCCGCGATGGCAAGCCGTTGCGGCGGGCGGGCGTTGGCCAACTGCGCCGTTTGTTGGCGGAGGCTACTCCTGCGCCGGAAACGGCAAGCTCGCATCCTTGGGACGAAGATGTTGCCAACTCACCAGGATCAATGCCGAGATGATGCCCAGCATGCCGAGGAATTCCCAATGGTCGGGGCGCTCCTGTAGCTGCCACCAGGCGGCCAAGACGCCAATGATGGGGGCGATGAGGGTAGCGATGCCCGCCACCCCAGAGGGAAGAACACGCAGGGCAAAGAGCCACAATAGATAGGCCAGAGCGGTACCCAAAATCACATTGTAACTGAGGGCGGTAATAAAGACCGGGGTCCAGTGCACCTGCCAGCCCTCGAGACCCAGAGCCAGAGCAAGCAGCACCAAGCCGCCAATCGAGGCCTGCCAGAAGGTGGCATTGATGAGATCCTGGCCAGGCGGCGCAAAGCGTTTGTGCCATATTGCCGATGCCGCCCAGGAAAAACCCGAGATGATGGCAAAGAAGGGGCCCAACCACGAGCCCCCGCTGGCTTTCCACGGCTCGAGTACGATCACGAGCCCCAAAAATGCCAGGAGCACTGCCGGCTTTTGTAGCCCGTGTAAACGCTCGCCAAGCACCGGCCAAGCCAAGAGCATGAGCCAGATGGGCATCATGTAGACGAGGATGGCGGTCTTTCCCGCCCCGGCGTAGTGCAGCGCCAGGAGGCTGCCACCAATGAAGCCCGTGCTCTGCAGCAGGCCGTAGGGCACGATGTAGACCAAGGGCGGCAGACGCAGACTGCGCTTGAGCAAAAGCAGGGTCAGCAGCAGGATGGGGGCGCTGAGGCTGACGCGCAGGGCGGCGAAGAGGAGGGGCGCACAGTCCGCCACCGCCATTTTCATCAGCACCCAGTTGTACCCCCAAATTACACCGAGGAGCAGAACCGAGGCAAAGGCCCAAGCGGTTTCGCGCGACTGCATTGGTAAAAATCCTTGTGTTGCCTAAAAAAAGCCGGGGGCTGGCCCCCCGGTACAGAGTGCAGCGACGTTAGCGCTTGGCGCGATCGTACTGGGCGGGCCAAGCCCAGTCTACCCCCAGAGCCTGCGCCGCCTGCAGCGGCCAGTACGGATTGCGCAAGAGCTCGCGCGCCAGGGCCACGGCATCGGCCTGGCCGGTAACCAGGATCTGCTCCGCTTGCATCGGTTCGGTAATGAGCCCGACGGCAACCGTGGGCAGTCCGACTTCCCGTCGAATACGCTCGGCAAAGGGCACCTGAAAGCCTGGGCCGGCAGGAATTCGTGCGTCGGGAGTCATGCCGCCGCTACTGCAGTCGATCACGTCTACGCCAATCTCCCGCAAGGCCTGCGCGAGAACCACCGACTGCTCGATGTCCCAGCCGCCGTCCACCCAATCCGTTGCCGAGATGCGTACCCATAAGGGCAGTTCTTCCGGCCAGCATGCACGCAGCGCCCGCGCCACTTCGAGGGGAAAGCGCATGCGCTTTTCCAGGCTGCCACCATAGCCGTCTTGCCGCTGATTGCTCAGGGGCGAGAGAAAACTATGCAGCAGATAGCCGTGGGCCATGTGCAGTTCGAGGATACGAAAACCGGCACGCCGGGCGCGCTGGGCAGCCGCAACGAAGTCAGCGCGCACCCGATCCAGTTCTGCCTCCGACATCTCCAGCGGAACCGTATGTTGCGGGCTGAAGGGGAGGGGGCTGGCACCGATGGGCTGCCAGCCGCGATCCGAGCCCGGCGGTAGCGGCGTTCCCCCATGAAAGGGTGCGGCCGTCGACGCCTTGCGTCCGGCATGGGCAATCTGGATGGCAGCCACTGCCCCCTGCTGATGCACGAAATCGACAATGGGGCGTAGGGCTTCGGCCTGGGCGTCGGTCCAGATGCCGAGATCGTCGGGAGAAATTCTTCCCTCGGGGCTTACTGCCGCCGCCTCGACCATGACTAGGCCGGCGCCACCCACGGCGCGGCTGCCCAGGTGCACCAGGTGCCAGTCGCTGGCTACGCCGTCGGGGGTGGAGTACTGGCACATCGGGGCCATGACGATGCGATTGCGCAGGGTAACGCTGCGCAGTTGCCACGGGCTGAAGAGGAGCTTGCTCATTGCTCAGACCGCAGGTGCTGGGCGAATTCGCGCAAGGTCATTTGCCAAGCCTCGGCTGCCGCCTCGGGGCGATAGCTGTCGCGACGATCGCTGAAAAAGCCATGGGGCGCTCCGGGGAAGACGCTCAGGGTATAGCGCTTGCCCGCCGTACTCAGGGCAGTAACGATGCGAGCGTGCTCCGCTGGCGTGATGGAGTTGTCTTCGCTGCCGTAGAAAAGGGTTAGGGGCGCCTGCATGGCCGGCACGTGATCGAGCAGCGGTGGACGACCGGCGGGGTCGGATTCCGGTGCAATCCCCCCACCATAAAAGGCAACGGCACAGGCGACATCCGCAGCCAACGCCGCATTGGCCAAAAAGGTGTAGCGTCCGCCCATGCAGAAGCCGACCACACCGAACTTTCCCTTTACCACTTCTGGGCGATTGCGCACGGCCGCAATGGTCTCCCGCGCCTCGTCCATTACCACGGTATCTTGCAGGGTGCGAAGATGCGCGATGGCGTTCTCGAAGTCGCTGTAGGCGTAGACCTTGCCGTGGTAAATGTCGGGGATGATGGCGGCGTACCCTTCCGCCGCCAGGCGCTGGGCGACGTCCTTGAAATGCTCATTGATGCCAAAGGCTTCGATGAATACCAAAACCAAGGGGAAGGGACCGTTGCCGGTAGGGCGAGAATAGTAGGCACGAAGATCGGGACGAACTTGCAACCATTCCGATTGGATTGAGGTCATGGCATTGCTCTCCGGTTGGGGGAAGGACGCAGAAAGCATACCGACCAATCGGTATCTGGGCAAATCCCGCCCTTAGGGGGCAAGGCTAGCGATAAATTGCTGCAGTTGTCCGAGACAGGTTTGATAGCTGCGTAAAGATTGCATGTTCTTGCCCAGACCCACGCAACCCTCGATGGCAGCAACCACGAAGAGGGCCGCCTCTGCCGGGTCGACATCGCTACGCACGTTTTGCTGTGCCTGGCCACGACGCAGGGCGGCAGCAATGACCTGTACCCACTGATCGAGAATGCGTTGCAAGCTCTGGCGGAAGTTCTCGTCCAGGGGGCTCATTTCTTGGATGAGATTATTGAGGGGGCAACCATAGCGCAGAATGCGCTCGTCGGCGGCGGCAATCTTTTCCGCCAACAGTTGCTGTAGGCAGGCGATGGGATCGCTGCTCTGCTGTAGCGGCGTGAACCAGCGCTCACTGAGCTGCGGCGCGATCACGTCTTCCACCACCGCCAAGCCGAGTTCCTGCTTGGTGCCAAAATGATGGTAAAGTGCGCCTTTACTGACCGAAGTTTTGGCGAGAATGCGATCCAAACTCGCTGCTTGGAAACCGCTTTCCAAAATTTCGTTGTAGGCCGCCGCGAGCAGATCGGTACGGGTCTGCTCCGGATTTCGGGTCTTTCGAGTGGCGATAGGTTGTACAGCGTTCATGGCGCATGTATTACCAACCAATCGGTATCTTGTCAAATGGATGGGCGTAGAATTTGCTTATAGATAGCCACTGCCATCTCGATCATGAAGCATTTGCCAGCGATCGTGCCGCGGTTTTGGAGCGGTCACGTACTGCCGGTGTCGACGCCTGGGTGGTCCCCGCCTACAGCCCTCGCAACTGGAGCCGGTTGCAAGACTTGGCAGAGTCGGCGGCGGGTGTTGCTGCCGCCTACGGCGTGCATCCCCTGTACTTGGGAGAGCTTTCGGAACAGGACTGGGGCCGATTGCCAACTCTCCTCGCCAAGGCCGTTGCTCTGGGCGAGATTGGCCTCGACCGCGGCGAGGACGCGCCGCCCCTGGAGCTCCAACTCACGGTCCTCGGGCGCCAGCTCGACCTAGCGCAGGAGCTTGAATTACCAGTAATTCTGCATGCCCGACGGGCAAGCGAAGATCTCCTGCAGGCCCTGCGCGCTTGGGCGCCGCTGCGCGGGGTCTGGCACAGCTTTTCCGGTAGTTGGGAGCAGGCGCGAAAAGCCCTCGACCTAGGACTGCATTTGGGGGTTGGCGGTACCGTCACGCACCCGCGGGCGGCCCGCTTGCGACGGGTACTCCAAGCCTTGCCCCTCGAGGCCCTGGTGCTCGAGACCGACGCCCCCTTTCAGCCTCCCGCGGCCCACCCGCAGCAGCGCAATGAGCCCGCCTATCTCCGCGAAATTCTCGCCGCAGTGGCCGAGTTGCTCGCCATTGCCCCGGAGAAACTTGCAGAAATTACGGTAAAGAATACCCTGATCGCCTTTCCCCGTTTGGAGCGAGAGCTGTGCTGGACGAAGCCCTGATTCGTACCCAAATTTTGCTGGGTGATGCGGGAATTTCCCGCTTGGCCGCGAGCCATGTGTTCCTGGCCGGGCTCGGTGGCGTTGGTGCCTACGTGGCGGAAAACCTCGCCCGCGCTGGTGTTGGGCGCCTGACCTTGGTGGACCACGATTGCGTTGGGATGAGTAATCTCAATCGTCAACTGGTCGCACTGCATAGCACCTTGGGGCGGCCAAAAGTCGAAGTCATGGCCGAGCGGATAGCGGATATTGCCCCCAACTGCCAGATCAATGCCCAGCAAGTCTTTCTGCAAGCCGACAATGTGCATGCCCTTTTGGCCACCAGCGGGGCGACGGTGCTGGCGGATTGCATCGACGCCATTGCCTGCAAGGCCGCCCTGATCCGCGCCGCACAAACGCTGGGAATGCGCATTTTTTCGAGCATGGGCGCCGGCAATCGCCTCGACCCGAGTCAGGTGCGCGTGGCCCGCCTCAACCAAACCGAGGGTTGCCCCTTGGCGCGGGAGTTACGCGGCCTGCTGCGCCATGCCGGTGCCAGCCTCGATCTTTGGGCGGTGTATTCCCGCGAGCGTCCGCGGCCACCAGCACCCCGAGAGGCGCCGGATCAAGGCCCCGGCGGTCGACCAAAAACGGTCAACGGCACCATTTCCTACATGCCTGCGCTCTTCGGTATCCACCTCGCCGGCGCCATCGTGCAGCATCTCCTCGCCGAGGAGCGACAAGAGCCGCCCAGTTCCGCTACTATCGAGCCATGAGCTATATCGATCTACGCGCCTTCTTGGCCGACCTGGAGTCTCGCGGCGAACTCCGGCGCCTGCGCGAACCCATCTCGCCGCGCCTCGAAATGACGGAAATCTGCGACCGTAGCTTGCGCGCCGGGGGCCCCGCCATCCTCTTTGAAAATCCCCAGGGCTACGAAATTCCGGTGCTTGGCAATCTCTTTGGGACCACGGCGCGGGTGGCGCGCGGCATGGGCGGCGAGTCATTGGAAGATTTGCGCAATATCGGTCGCTTGCTCGCCTACCTCAAGGAGCCCGACCCGCCCAAGGGGCTGCGCGATCTTTGGGCCAAACTGCCGACCTTGCGCAAGGTGTTGCACATGGCACCGACCACCCTGTCGCGTCCTCCTTGCCAAGAGGTAGTTTTGCAGGGCAAGGAAATCGATCTCGAACGCTGGCCGATCCAGACTTGCTGGCCAGGGGACGTAGGACCACTGCTCACCTGGGGGCTGACCATCACCAAGGGGCCGCTCAAAAAGCGCGCGAACATGGGTATCTATCGGCAGCAGTTGATCGGCCCCAATCGCATCATCATGCGCTGGCTGGCGCATCGGGGTGGGGCGCAGGACCTGCGGGAGTTCCAGCGGCAGCATCCTGGCGAGCCCTTTCCGGTGGCAGTGGCCTTTGGTGCCGACCCCGCTACTATCCTCGCCGCCGTCATTCCGATTCCCGACACCATCTCGGAGCATCAGTTTGCCGGGCTCCTGCGCGGCAGCCGCACGGAATTGGCGTCTGCCGTATCCGTGCCCTTGCAGGTCCCGGCACGCGCGGAGTTGGTCCTCGAGGGGCACATCTACCCCGATGATTTTGCCGTAGAGGGGCCTTTTGGCGACCACACCGGCTACTACAACGAGACCGAGCGTTTTCCGGTGCTCACCATCGAGCGCCTCACCCATCGCCAGCATCCCATCTACCACAGCACCTTTACCGGCCGCCCCCCGGATGAGCCAGCCATTCTTGGGGTGGCGCTCAACGAAGTATTTGTGCCCCTGTTGCAGAAGCAGTACCCAGAAATTCTCGATTTTTATCTGCCGCCGGAGGGCTGCTCCTACCGTTTGGCGGTGGTACGCATCCGCAAGGGATATCCCGGCCACGCCAAGCGGGTCATGTTTGGGGTTTGGGGCTTTTTGCGCCAATTCATGTACACCAAATTCATCATCGTCGTAGACGAAGACATCGATGCCCGCAGTTGGGCAGACGTCATCTGGGCGATGACGACACGGATGGATCCGGTGCGCGACACGCTACTGGTAGAGAACACCCCTATCGATTACCTCGATTTTGCCTCGCCGGTAGCGGGGCTCGGGGGCAAGATCGGCTTCGATGCCACCAACAAACTGCCGGGCGAAACGCAGCGGGAATGGGGCACGCCCATCCGTATGGATGCCGAGGTGAAGCGCCGGGTAGATGAGATTTTGGGCCGTTTGGAGAAGCCGCTGTTTTGATAGGCGGCAAAAATTGGAGCGGGTGATGGGAATCGAACCCACGTCATGAGCTTGGGAAGCTCAGGTTCTACCATTGAACTACACCCGCGAATGCTCCATTCTATAGAAA
>DDOU01000018.1:10210-21542 GCA_002341825.1 Candidatus Igneacidithiobacillus taiwanensis
CGCGAAGAAGACATCGAACAGGCGTCGCGATCGCTCAAGGCTATGGCTCACCCTCTCCGGCTCAAGGTGCTTTGCATTTTGGGTTCCGACGAATTGAGTGTGCAGGATATCGTTGCTGCCGTGGGGACCACCCAGAGCAACATTTCTCAGCATCTTGCCATTCTGCGCGAGAAGGACATTCTCAAGGCGCGCAAGGACGCCAACAAGGTGTACTACCGGGTGGGGGATCCGCGCACGCTACGGCTGATCTCGATGATGAGTGAGGTGTTCTGCAGCATCCACTAATCCGCGTTGTCAGTATCGTAATATCATAATATACTAATTCTCTTGAGCGCCCTGAGGCGCTCTCTGCTCTTTTGACACCGATCAAAAGTTCAAGAGGAGTCGTCATCGCATGAACCGCCGAAGTTCTTGGGGTATCGCTGCCGCCGTCTGGTTTGCCGTTGGCGCGGCGCCGAGCGCCTATGCCATCGATTTTGCACAGTGTGTCCACGACGCCCAGCGCCGCAACCCAGAAGCCCTGCTGGCCGAGGCCCAGGCCGCCGAGGCCAAGGGGGCGGTCAGCGCCGCACAAGGACATTTGCTGCCCAAGCTCTCGGCGAGTTTTTCCGGGGCGCAATCCAACAACGCGCTCACGGTCTTTGGTATGAAGTTGTCGCAGCGGGTCGCCACCTTCAACGACTTTGGTGCTGGTCAATTCAATCCCACCAATCCCAGCTCTCTATATACGGCCCCTAACAATCTCGATCATCCCGGTGGCTATCACAATCTTGGTACGGAGATTTCCCTCGCCATTCCCATTTGGAATGGCGGCGCGGTGCGTGGCGGTATCGAAGAGGCCCAGGCCATGCTGCGGGCAGCCCAGGCCGGCGACCAATATGCCCAGCAAAAGCTGACCTTTACCGTCCTTCAGGCCTACGATGGGCTGATTGCCACCAAGGCCGCTCAAGAGGTTGCCGAAAAGGCGCTGCATGCCGCGGATGCCTATGTGCAGACGACACGGCAGCTACTGACGCAGGGAGTGGTGGTCAAGAGCGATTTACTCTCGGCCGAGGTGCACCAAGAAGAGGCAGCGTTGGCCTTGCAAGAGGCCAAAAATGCCGTTGCCAATGCCCGTGCCAATCTCGCGCTGCTCATCGGCAAGCCCATCTCCACCCCTTTGCAGGTGGAAGCACCGGTAGAGCCGCCTTTGCCCGCTGGTGATGCGACTGCCCTGGAGCAAGAGGCGCTGGCGCAAAATCCGGCGATCCGTGCCCTGCAGGAAAAGGTCCATGCCGCGCGCGCGGGGATCGGGGTTGCGCGTGCCGCCTATCTGCCGCACGTCAACGCCATGGCCAAGCAGGAATGGAACGGCACGAGTCTGGGTAATGCCGCGCCCTCCTATACCGTGGGCGGCCAAATCCAATGGAACCTGCTCGATTTTTCACGTTCCGGGGAAATGGATGCGGCCCAGGCCAAGGTGCAGGCTGCCCTTGCAGATCTACAAAAGGCACAGGATCAAACCCGGCTGACAGTGCAGAAGACCGTCTTGGCGGCGCAATTGGCAGCGCAACGGGTCAAGACGCGGGAGCTTGCCGTGCGTCAAAGCGAAGAAGCGCAGCGCTTGCTGCGCCTGCGCTATCAAAACGGTGTCGAGACGCTGACCGCGCTATTGCAGGGCCAAGCCGCCCTGGACCATGCCCGGGCGGAGTTGGTGCAGGCGCGTTACCAAGAAGCAATCGAACGGGGAGCCCTCTGGCTCGCCCTCGGAAAGATGGATTTGCAAACGCTCAGCAGAGCACCGTCGGGAGTAGGCCAGTGAAGAAGCAAATTCTTGCCATGAGTGTCGTTATTTCCCTGGGGCTTGCCGGTTGTGGGGAAAAGCCCCCCCACGCCGCAGCAGCGGCGCAGACGGTTGCCGCCCAGGTGATTACTCTCGCCGCCGGTCAGGCGCAAGGTTACGAGACCGTGCCTGGCACCGTTACCGCGAGCCAGGAGGTACAGCTTGGTTCGCGTCTCAGCGGTTACTTGCGCGGCTTGCAGGTCCATGTGGGTGAGCAGGTGCAGGCAGGCCAGTTGCTTTTTGAGGTCGATCCCGCCGAAGTCGATAGTCAGGTTGCTCAGGCGCAGGCTGGTTTGGCCCAGGCCGAAGCCAACTTTGATAATGCCCAATCCAACTACGAGCGTTTCAAAAAGTTGTACGATGCCCAAGCCATTCCGCAGAAGCAGTGGGATCAGGTACAAAGCCAATACGAAATGGCCAAGGCGCAAGTTGCCGCGGCGCGGGCCGGTACCGGCAGCGCCGCCGCACAACTGCGCTACGCGCGGGTGCGGGCTCCATTCAGCGGTGTGATAACGCAAAAAATGCTGCAAAACGGTGCTTTGGTTGCCCCGGGCAATCCGGTATTGACCTTGGCCAACCCGCAGCAACTGGAGGTGGAGTGCAGTGTTGGCGAACGTGCCTTTGCCCGCCTGCGCCCAGGTCAAGAGCTGCAGGTCGACAATGACGGCAAGACCATAACCGCTACCGTGCGCGATTTGGTGCCGGTCTCCGACCCCATGACCCATAGCCATCTGGTCAAACTTAGCTTGCCGGCCAATAGCGGTTTGCAAGCCGGGTCCTTTGTGCAGGTGCAGGTGCCAGAGTCGGGCGCCACCGCCACTCTACGCATTCCGGCCCAGGCGCTCTTGCAGCGCGCTGGCATCCCGGGGGTCTTTGTCGTCAACCAGCAAGGGGTGGCAGAGTACCGCATGGTCCGTCCCGGACATGTTTCCGATGGAAAAGTTGACATCCTCTCTGGCCTGGCGCCGGGGGAGCGGATCGTGGTGACGCAGCTCGATGCCGTCAACAACGGTGATCGTATCGTTTCGGTTGGAGCTGCACATGGCTGATCTGCAGCAGAAGATGAATCTGGCCGGGCGCCTGGCCAGCGGATTTTATCGTTCCAAGATCACCGTCTTGATCATGCTCGCCATTGCCCTGTTCGGCGCGATGGCAGTACTAGTGACGCCACGGCTGTATAACCCAGAAATCGTCGTGCCGGCGGCGGAGATTTTCGTGATGCGTCCGGGTTCCAACAGCGAGGAGGTGCATAATCTGGTGGTGCGTCCCCTCGAGGCGCTCATGGCATCGCTACCGGGGGTGCATCATACCTATGGCTACGCCGAGAATGATGTTGGTATCGTTACGGTGCAGTTTCAGGTGGGCGCCAACGAAGAAAAGAGTCTGCTCGAGGTCTACAACCAGCTCAGCCGCAATATCGACCGCATGCCGCCGGGCACCATGCAACCCCTGGTCAAATCGATCGGCATCAACGATGTCCCCATTCTCGATGTGACGCTGAGCTCCGATCGCTACAACCAAGTGCAATTACGCTCCATTGCCCTGCGGGTCATGGATCAGCTGCAAAATGTACCCGACGTTGCCAATGCCGAGATCATCGGTGGAGCCCGCCGGGCAGTGAATATTTGGATCGATCCCGGCAAGTTGGCGAGCAGCGGCGTGGGTCTCGACCAATTGCGCAAGGCTCTGCAAGGCAGCAATCTGATTTTGCCGGCTGGTCATCTGGTGGCCAACAATCGCCATATCCCCCTACGGGTGGATGCTGCCCTGGGCGGGGCCGAGGGGGTGGGGAATGTGATCATCGGTAGCCATAATGGTCGGCCGATCTTTCTCCGCGACGTGGCAACCGTGGAAGAGGGGGCGGCGGAGACCGACACCTTGGTTACCGATAATACTGGCCCTGCCAATCGCTTGGGGCTACCGGCAGGGTCCAGCATGCCGGCGGTTACCATTACCCTGGCCAAACGCCCCGGTACCAATGCCGTGGTGGTTGCCGATGCCCTCAAGGCCAAATTGGAACGTCTGGAGGCCGAGGCCATTCCCCAGGGGGTGCATGTTTCCATCACCCGCGATTACGGCGCTCGTGCCAACGATGCGGTCAGTACGCTGTTTGAGCATCTTAGTATTGCAGTCGCGGTGGTCGCCGTCATCCTCCTGATTTTCTTGGGGTGGCGAGAGGCGGGGATCGTCATCCTCACGGTGCCTCTGACCCTTGGCGTGGTGCTCGGCATCGGCTGGCTCTTGGGCCAGACCATCAACCGCATCACCTTGTTTGCACTGATTCTTTCCCTGGGTTTGTTGGTGGATGGCGGTATCGTCGTCATTGAGAACATTCATCGCCATCTCAGCCATGGCGGTGGCGGGCGCTCCTTTGCCGACAAGGTCGTCATGGCAACCAATGAAATCGGCAATCCGACCAACATCGCTACCCTGGCGGTGATTTTGGCCTTTGTGCCGATGGCTTTCGTAACCGGCATGATGGGACCGTTCATGCTGCCGATTCCGATCTTCGTGCCCATTGCCATGATCGCCTCGGTACTCCTGGCTTACACCGTGGTGCCTTGGGGCGCCTATCGCTTTTTGCGCGGCAAGGCCGAGCGCCACGCGAGCCAGGCGCATGCTACAGACGACGCCGGTAGCCAACGCGATTTTTTGCAGCGTGGGTATCTGCGCGTTTTTACCCCCTTGCTGCAGTCCGGCAAGCGCCGCAACTTTTTCTTTATCATCGTCGTTCTCTTGCTCCTCTTGGCCATGCTCATGCCGGCTTGGCAGTTCGTGCGCCCTTCGGGAATGAATGGCCCCCTGAGCCCATTGGGCGTCAACGTCAAGATGTTGCCCGCGGGGAATGTCAGCGACTTCATGATCCAAGTCGATACCCCGGCGGGTACGGCCTTGGCGGAAACTGGTCGCGTAGTGCAGGACGTGGGACAAGTCTTGGCCCAGAATCCTTACGTCGAAAATTTCCAGAATTACGTCGGCCGTTCGGCACCAGTAGACTTTGCCGGTTTGGTGCGTGGCGACATGATGCGGGAAGGCAGCAACTACGCCCAAATTCAGGTCAATTTGGTGCCCCGTGAGCAGCGACCCATGTCGCACCAGGTGGCAGTAGAGATCTACCGAAAGATTGCGCTCTTGCAGCAACGTTTTCCGGGCACGGTGATCAAACTCTTCGAAGTGCCGCCGGGGCCGCCGGTGCGGGCGCAGGTAGTGGCCGAGCTCTACGGTCCCGACTATCAAAAGCTGCGCATCCTCGCTGGGCAGGTGGAAGAGCGCTTCCGCAAGATCTACGACATGATCAATGTCGACGACTCGGTCACCGGAACGGTGCCGGAATATCGCATTCGCGTGCGCAGCGACAAGGCGATGCTGGCAGGGGTGGCACCCGCCCAGGTGGCGGAATTGGTGCATGATTTCATTGCCGGCACCAAGATTGGTGCGGTGAGCGTGCCCTCGGCCCGGGAGCCCGTCGATATCATCCTGCGGGTACCCCCTGGTGATCGCGCCTGGAAGGCGCAGATTCTTGCCCTGCGTATCCGCAATCAGGCGGGGCAGGAAGTGCCTTTGTCGAGCATCGTCGACATCGAGCGGACCGATCAGGCGAAGCCCATCCTCGATCGCGATCAGCACGACGTGGTCTATGTAACGGGTGATCTTCTCGGCTCCAGCCCGGTTTACGCCACCTATACCCTCAACCATGAGCTCAACGGCAAGGTCCTCGATGGCGTACGCCTGAGCACGGGCAATCTCGGTTTCATGCCGGCACAGCCCCACGATATTACCCATTACCAGATCCTCTGGGGCGGCGATATGCGGCTGACCTTGGATGTTTTCCGTGATCTTGGCGCTGCCTTCATCGTGGCGCTGGTTTTCATTTACTTGATGTTGGTAGCGTATTACCAGTCCTTCATCATGCCTATCATCGTCATGGGAGCCATTCCGTTGACCCTGGTTGGTGTCTTTCCTGGGCATTGGCTCCTGCAGACGCCTTTCAATGCCACCTCGATGATCGGCGTTATCGCCCTTGCCGGTGTGGTTGTTCGTAACTCACTGCTGCTCATTGACTTCATTGTCGAGTATCGGCGCGAGGGTTATTCCTTGGAGCAAGCGGTCTTGGAGGCGGGAGCCGTCCGTTTTCGGCCCATTTTGTTGACCGCCTTGGCGATCATGTTCGGCTCGGCAATCATGGTCACCGATCCAGTCTTTGGCGGGCTGGCGGTATCCTTGATTTTTGGCACCTTCGCCTCCACCATGTTGACGTTGATTGTGATTCCGCTGCTGTACTTCCTGTGGGAGCGGCATCTCGAGCGCAAAGCGCAAGGAGTTTCTTGATATGAACACGGAAAATTGGGTTCGCTTGGTGGCAGGGCTTTTTGTGATGCTCAGCGTTGCCTTGGGCGCTCCTTCCAGTCCTATTTTCGTCAGCGAGTGGTTTTTGGCCTTTACCCTTTTCGTGGGCTTTAATCTCTTCCAGAGTAGCCTTACGGGTTTGTGCCCGCTGATCAATATCTTACATCGATTGGGGGTGAGCGATGCCCCTAGCTGTCGGAGCTGAGCCGTGCATCTGGAAGCAGAATTGTCCTCCTATTGGCCCCTGTTGCTCGCGCTGCTGGCCGTTCTCATTTTGCTTTTCAAGGGGCCGCTGGCGCGTAAATTTGGCGGGGTGGAGGAGATCACGGCAGAACGGGCGGTGCAGCTGATCAATCAGCATGATGCGGTGGTGATCGATGTGCGCGAGCAGCACGAGTGGTCGCGGGGGCACTTACCCATGGCCCGGCACATTCCTGTCGGCCAACTCAACAAGTATTTGAAAGACCTAGAAAAGCATCAAGAGCATCATGTCATCTGCCAGTGCGCGAGCGGTATGCGCTCGGCGCGGGCGGCCTCGCAGCTGCGCAAGGCGGGCTTCCAGAAGGTGTATAGCCTGAAAGGAGGCATCCAGGCTTGGCGCGGCGCGGGCCTCCCGGTCGAGAAATAGCATGGCTACCATCGTGGTCTATGCTACCCACGCCTGCGGTTACTGCCGGCGAGCGCTAGCACTTTTGCAGCAAAAACAGGTACAGGCAGAAATCATCTGGGTCGACCAAGAGCCGCAAAGGCGTCCGGAAATGATTCAGCGCGCGCATGGGCGCCGCACCGTACCGCAAATTTTCATTGGTGCGCGGCACATTGGTGGTTGCGACGATCTCTACGCCCTCGATCGGCGTGGTGAATTGGATCCCCTGCTGCGCGACTGAAAGGGAGGTGTCTTTATGCACATCGTTTGTCCCCAGTGCGGTGCGGTCAACGCAGTTCCCCGGGAGCGTCTCGGGCAGCATCCCAAGTGCGGTAAGTGTCACCAACCGCTCTTCGCTGCGCATCCCCCGGAATTGCTGGGCGCGACTTTTCAACGTTACATCGACCGCAATGAGCTGCCGGTGCTCGTCGATTTTTGGGCGCCCTGGTGTGGTCCCTGTCGGATGATGGCTCCCCAGTTTGCCCAGGCAGCGCAGCAGATGCAGGGTCGCTGTTTGTTTGCGAAGCTCAATACCGAGGAGGACGGTCAGACCGCCTCGCGCTACCAGATCCGCTCCATACCCACCATGATCCTCTTTCGCGGCGGACGCGAAGTCGCGCGCCAGAGTGGCGCCCTTGGTGCAGCCGACATCCAGCGCTGGCTGACCAATCAGGGCGTGTAGAGGCGGCGCCGAACATGACCACTCCCAGTACCCTGCGCGCTGCGGCGGTGCAAATGGTTTCTTCTGCCGACCAGGCAGAGAACCTGCAGCACGCTGAGTCCCTCCTGAAGGAGGCGCAGGCGGCAGGCGCAGAACTGGTTCTGCTGCCAGAAAATTTCTCTTTCATGGGCTTACAAGATACCGATAAGCTGGCGCTCATGGAGGAGCTTGGTCGGGGCCCAGTGCAAGACTGGCTGGCAGCACAGGCGGCGCGACTCGGTATCTGGCTTCTGGGGGGTAGTATTCCGTTGCGAGCCATTGACGGGCGCTGCCATGCGAGCCTTTTGGTCTACGACGATACAGGCAAGCTACGGGCGCGCTATGACAAAATGCACCTCTTCGATGTGCAGCTCGCGGAGGGGGAAAGCTACCGCGAGTCTGGCAGCATCGCACCTGGAGATACCCCTTGCCAAGTCGAAAGTCCTTGGGGCGGTGTGGGTCTTTCGATTTGCTACGATCTACGTTTTCCGGAGCTCTACCGGCAGTACGCCGGGGCCTCCCTCTTGGTGGTGCCGAGTGCCTTTACCGTGCCCACCGGGCGGGCGCATTGGGAGATTCTCTTGCGCGCCCGGGCCATCGAGAACCAAGCCTTCGTGCTTGCCGCCGACCAGGGCGGTAATCACGCCAACGGGCGTAGCACTTGGGGGCACAGCGTGATCATCGATCCCTGGGGTCAGATCTTGGCACAGCTAGAGGCGGGAGAGGGCATTGCCATCGCCACCTTAGATTTGGCCCAACTCGTGCAAACTCGCGAGCGTCTTCCGGCTCTGCAACATCGACGCCTCTGAGTTTCCCTACCAAGCGATGTAGGCGTAGCCCTGCTGTTGCAAGGTGATGAGTTCGACAGCACCGCTAAATACCGGAGTCGCCTCGGAAATCAGGTCTTCTTTGCCGATCTTGATGGTCTTCATGGTCTGTTCGCAGGCCAAAAAGCGTACGTTATACATGTGCAGGCTCGAAACCTGCTCGCGAATAAACTGGCTGTAATGTTCATGCTGTTTGCTGGCTTTGACCAGCAGCCAGATGCCGGGCCCGAAGCAGTCAATGGCGATGTCGACGTCATTGTTGAAATGCCCGAGGACCACGGCGGCGCTGTGCAAGATGTCGGAGACGTAGCCGGGGTCGGATTGATTGAGTTGGTAGACCACCTTGTTTTTGGACGGTCCCATCATGCCCATTCCCATCCCTTGTCCCTGTGCCGTGACGGCCACCGCCGATGCGGCCCCTGCTAGCACCATACCCCCTAAAAACTGGCGGCGTGAATGGTTTTTGTCTTCGGCCATGGTATTCTCCTCTGCATTTGCGACGGGTTCTGGCGATTCTAGCAAGTTTTGCGCCGAATCAGACTTTGGTGACGTAGCGGCAGGGAGCAAATATGCGGCAGTTCAACCGCGAATTCTTTCGCGATCTTTGGCAGATCAGTAAACCCTATTGGTTGCATTCCGAAGACCGCTGGTTGGCGCGGGGAGTTTTTGCCCTGGTCATCGGCTTAAACCTATTCATGGTCTTTCTCTCCTACCGCATCACCCAATGGTATGCGGTGTTTTGGAACGCGGTGCAGCACTACCAAGCCAGCGCCGCTTGGCAGCAGATACTGGTTTTCTGCGGCTTGGCAACGGCCTACATCATTGCCGCTGTGTCGCAGAGCTTTTTTACCGAAATGCTGGTGATCCGCTGGCGGCGTTGGCTCACCCACTCCTATCTCGATGCCTGGCTGGCGCGGCGCACCTTTTACCATATGCAGGTACTGGGCGACGGCACCGATAACCCAGACCAACGTATCAGCGAGGATCTCGCTTCCTTCACCAGTCAGACCCTGAATATCGTCATTGGGCTCTTTAGCTCGGTAGTTACCCTGGCCACCTTTATTTTCATGCTGTGGGAATTGTCGGCTATGATCTGGATTCCCTTGCATGGGCAGACGATTTCCATTCCTGGCTATCTGGTGTGGGCGGCCCTCATTTACTCGGTTTTTGGTACCGTGGTCACGGCACTGATCGGTCGACCGCTGATTCGTCTCAATTTCAATCAAGAGCGTTACCAGGCCGATTTTCGTTTTAGCATGATGCGGCTACGAGAAAATAGCGAAAGCGTTGCCCTCTACGGCGGCGAAGCGCGTGAGGCCCAACATTTTCGTGCCCGTTTTGCCGAAGTCTATGCCAATTTTTGGCGCATCATTTGGCGGAGTATGCGCCTCAATTGGTGGACATCTGCCTACGGACAAATCGCCATCATTTTTCCCTTGATCGTTTGTTTACCCGCCTATTTCGTCAACAAGGACATTGGCGTTGGTGGCCTGCAACAGATCATGTCGGCCTTTGCCCAGGTGCAGGGCGCCCTGTCTTTTATCGTCAGCAGTTATACCACCTTGGCCAATTGGCACGCGGTGGTCGACCGTTTGCGTTTCTTCCGACAATCGATGCAGGAAGTGCACGAAATTCAGGAGCACCACTATCACATCGAGCGGGTCGAGGCAGCACAGCTCGAGGTCAGCGCCCTGAATGTGCGCCTCCCAGACGGCCGCGAGTTGGTACACGACCTGAACCTACGCGTTGCAGCGGGTGAGCATCTGCTCATCATGGGTGCCTCGGGTAGTGGCAAGAGCACCCTGATTCGCGCCTTGGCCGGTATCTGGCCCTACGGCGACGGCAAGGTCGGGCTACCGGCGGCCGATCGTCCGCTCTTCCTGCCGCAGCGGCCCTATTTGCCCATGGGGAGTCTACGCGAAACTCTGGTCTATCCCTTTGGTTTGAAAGACGATTCTGATACCCTCTTGCAAGTGGCCCTGCGCAGCGTTGGTCTTCCGCAACTCGTCGACCAGCTCAACGAGACAAAACTTTGGTCGCATACCTTATCCCTTGGTGAGCAGCAGCGGCTGGCCTTTGCGCGGATTCTGCTACAAAAGCCGCGCTGGATCTTTCTTGATGAGGCAAGTTCAGCCCTAGACGAGCGCGCCGAGGGCGAACTCTATCGCCTTTTGGCGGAAACCTTGCCTGGTTCGGCCATCATCAGTGTTGGTCATCGCTCGAGCCTCTGGCGCTACCACGATCGCTGCTTGCGCCTCTTGGGACGAGGCGCCTGGCGCTTGGAGACCCAGGCAGAGGGGGAGGAAGCGCAACTCGCCTTCGGGTATTCTGTACCTACCGTACCGTAAAAAGGAGAGACGCAAATGGCAATGACCGGACTCGATTTGCCCCTTGGCACGCCCCTACCGTCCTTTCGATTACCCTGGGGCGGGCGGCCGGAAACCTGGTCGAGCGAGCAGGCGCAAGGCAAACCCTTGTTGGTGCTTTTCATCTGCAACCACTGTCCGTACGTGATTCATATTGCTAGCCGCTTGGCAGAGCTCGCCAAAAAATGGCAGGAGCAAGGGGTGGTGGTGGTCGGGATCAACAGCAACGACCCCGAAACCTACCCCGACGATGCCCCAGAAAAGATGCCCGCCGAAGCCGCGCGGGCGGGCTATGATTTTCCCTATCTCTTTGATGCCGAGCAGAGCGTTGCCAAGGCCTTCCGTGCCGCCTGCACCCCCGACATCTTTTTGTTTGATGCAACAGGTAAGCTCTTCTACCACGGCCAATTCGACGCCGCGCGGCCAAAAAATGATCTGCCGGTGACTGGGGCAGACCTCGACGCCGCCGTGCAAGCGCTATTGGCCGGTCAGCCGGCGCCCAGCGTGGTGCAGCCCTGCATGGGTTGTAGTATCAAGTGGCGGCCGGGTAATGAGCCGCAGTAAGTTGGCTCAGTAGAGCACTTGTGCCAATACGGCGCTACGCAGAAAAGCGAGTCCGCCACC
>DDOU01000018.1:21600-23560 GCA_002341825.1 Candidatus Igneacidithiobacillus taiwanensis
TGGCCATGAAGGACTGATAGTTGGGATAGTGCCGAACGCGGCGCAGTGCCGCGAGAAGATTCGCCCGGTTGTCCATGAAAAGCTCCTATTGCCTCGTTTGCCAATAGGAAGCAAAATCCGGGCCAACTTTATTTATCCTATTTTATCAATAACTTGAAAGAAAAACCCGGCACCAGGCCGGGTTAGTTTGTCGCATCTTCCCGACAAAGAGGCGTCAGTGTCGTCGAAATGCATCGATAATGAGCATCACCGCACCAATGCTGATGGCGCTATCGGCAATGTTGAAGTAGGGCCAGTACAGGTTGCCCCAATGCACGCCAATGAAATCGACCACGTAGCCCAGGCGGATGCGATCGATGAGATTGCCCATGGCGCCGCCAAGGATGAGGGTGAGGGCAATGGCGATCCAATGCGCCCCGGGCTTCAGGCGTCGCAAAATGGCTACGAGGACGACAATGACGAGCAGGGCAATGGCAACCAAGAGCCAGCGCTGCCATCCACCCGCCCCGGCCAAAAAGCTGAAGGCAGCGCCGGTGTTGTGCACCAGCCGAAAATTGAGAAAACCGGGGATGACGACGATTCCTTGTCCTACCCGCCAAATTTGGCTCAGCCAAAGCTTGACGCCTTGGTCGAGGAGGATGACGGCAACACTCAACCACAAGTAGCGCAGCATTAGCAGTACTCCCGTTTTTCGCCCATACCGCTGATGTTTTCTACACAACGTCCGCAAAGTTGCGGGTGCTCGGGGTCGTGGCCAATGTCGCTGCGGCGGTGCCAACAACGGGCGCATTTGGGTGCATCGAGGGGGGTGAGCAGCAGGCGCAGGCCGGGGAGCGCATCCTCGCCCGCCTTTTCGTCATCCTGGGCCGCGATTTCCAAGTCCGAGCAGAGCAACAAGAAGCGGAGCTCCGCCGCTAGCGGTTCGAGGAGGGCGAGCCAGTCGGCATTGGCCTCGATACGAACCTTGGCGTCGAGGGCGGAGCCGATTTTTTTGTCCTGACGTAAGCCTTCGAGGCCGGCGTTGACCGCTTCCCGTAGCTGCAACAGGCGCTGCCAGCGGGCGTCGAGGGCGGGGTCGGCGGGCAGCTCGAAGACCGGGTAGCTGGCAAAGAAGACGCTTTCGGCGTTGCGCCAGGGCAGATGCTGCCAGATTTCTTCCGCGGTAAAGCTGAGGATGGGGGCCATCCACAGCAAAAGGGCATCGAGAATCTGCACCAGCACGGTTTGTGCCGAACGTCGCCCGCGCGAGGCCGCTGGCATGGTGTAGAGGCGATCCTTGAGCACATCGAGGTAGAGCCCACCGAGTTCGACGGCGCAAAAGTTGTGCAGGGCCTGCACTACGCGATGAAACTGGAATTGCTGGTAAGCGGTACGCACCTCGTCTTGTACCTGCGCGCAGCGCCCGAGCATCCAGCGATCCATCTCGAGAAGTTCTGCCGTTGGCAGGGCGTCGCGCCGGGGATCGAAGTCGTAGGTATTGCCAAGGATGTAGCGTGCCGTATTGCGAATGCGTCGGTAGCTTTCGCCAAGGCGTTGGAGGATGGCGTCGGAAATAGGGATTTCGCCGCGGTAATCCTCCGAAGCTACCCACAAGCGCAGGATATCGGCGCCATAGCGGTCGATGATTTCCTGCGGGGCAATGACATTGCCCAAGGATTTACTCATCTTGCGGCCGTCACCATCGACGGTAAAACCGTGGGTGAGGACGGCGGCGTAGGGGGCTCGCCCGCGACTGGCAACGGATTCGAGCAAGGAAGACTGAAACCAACCACGATGCTGATCGGAGCCCTCCAGGTAAAGGTCGGCGGGGCTGTGTAGCTCGGCGCGCTGCTCGAGCACGAAGGCGTGGGTGGAACCCGAATCGAACCAGACATCGAGGATGTCGGTGACCTTCTCGAACTGCTCGTGTCCGCAGGCACCGCAGCGGTGCGGGGTATCGCCAAGAAAGACGCTGTCGGCG
>DDOU01000018.1:23722-24191 GCA_002341825.1 Candidatus Igneacidithiobacillus taiwanensis
GGAATCCAGCGGCTACCGGCAATGGCCTGCAGCGCCCGCTCGCGCAGCCCATTGCGCTCCATGCTGATAAACCATTGGGGAGTGGCGCGAAAGAGTAGGGGGGTTTTATGGCGCCAGCAGTGAGGGTAGCTGTGTTCGATCTTTTCTTGGTGTACCAGGCGACCGCGTTCATGCAGCAGAGCAGGCACGGCACGATTGGCCTCGGCAGTCGACAGTCCGCCCAGGCCGTTGCCGAGATCACTGCGATAGTGGCCATCGCCTTGCAGCGGGCTATCGATGGGCAGATGGTAGGCCTGTGCGACCAGATAGTCCTCTACGCCATGAGCGGGGGCGGTGTGGACGCAGCCGGTACCGGCTTCGAGGGTGACATGGTCGCCCACGATGATCGGCACATGGCGCTCTGCAAAAGGATGCTGCAGCAAGAGCCCTTCGAGGGCTTTGCCGGGAGCGCAGGCGAGGGGGTTGGCGG
>DDOU01000018.1:24339-37942 GCA_002341825.1 Candidatus Igneacidithiobacillus taiwanensis
GGTTCAGGCCAAAGCGCTGGGCGAGATCGGCAGCGTCCGCCACGCGAAAGGCGACGTCGATGGAGGGATCGCTGCGATCGCGATACTCCACCTCTGCCTCCGCCAGGGCACTGCCGCAATCCACACACCAGTGCACCGGCTTGGCGCCGCGGTACACCTGGCCGGCCAGGGTGAGCTTGCCAAGCTCGCGCACGATGCCGGCTTCGGCAGCAAAATCCATGGTGCGGTAGGGATGTTCCCAATCGCCAAGAATGCCCAGGCGAACAAAGTCCGCCTTCTGTCCCTCGATTTGGGCATTGGCGTACTCGCGGCAGGCCTGCCGGAAGGCGCTGGCATCGAGCCGCTCACCCGGGCGCCCGTGGGTCTTTTCGACCTGAATCTCGATGGGCAGACCATGACAATCCCAGCCCGGCACATACGGCACCCGCATTCCCTCGGCGAGCTTGGATTTATTGATGATGTCCTTGAGCACCTTGTTGACCGCATGACCAATATGGATGCGGCCGTTGGCGTAGGGCGGGCCGTCGTGCAGCACGTAGCAGGGCGCCTCGGCGCGGGCCTCTTGCAGGCGTTGGTAGAGGTTCAGGCCCTGCCAATGGGCCAAGCGCTCGGGCTCCCGCTCCGGCAGTTTGCCCTGCATGGGGAAGTCGGTTTTAGGAAGATTTAAGGTGTTTTTGTAATCCATGGGCTTTGACTGGTTGAGGAACTGGCGAAAAATTGGCGAACCTGGCCGACATCGTGCTGGATCGCCGCGATCAAAACGTCGAGATTGGGGTATTTCTCCTCATCTCGCAACTTGTGCAGCAACTCGACCTGTACCTGTAGACCGTAGAGGTTTGGGGAGTCGGCATCGAGGCAGTGGGCCTCGAGGACCAGATGTTTACCGTTGACCGTGGGTCGCAGGCCAATGCTGATAGCAGCCTGCCAACTACCGATGGGGCTGTGCAGGCGCCCGGCAAAGATGCCGCGCAGCGGCAAGGAGCGGCGGGTCAGGGGCAGGTTGGCGGTGGGAAAGCCAAGCTCGCGGCCGAGTTGATCGCCACGCCGCACCCGCCCGCAGATGGCGTAGGGGCGACCGAGCCAGCGCGCGGCTTGGCCAAGATCCCCTCGCTCCAAAAACTGCCGAACGCCTGTGCTGCTGACCCGCTGGCCATCGAGCAGAAAGGGCGGCTGCTCGGCGACGGTAAAGCCCAGCTGCCGTCCCATTTGCTCGAGCAGGGTAAAGTCGCCGCGGCGCTGGGCGCCAAAACGAAAATCGTGACCGACGAAGAGATGGCGCACTTGCAGCCGGCCGACGAGAATCTCGCGCACAAAATCCTCAGCCGAGAGCTGGGCAAGGCGACGATCGAAACGACTACAAATGACCTGATCCGCCCCATAGTGCAGCAGCGCCTGGGTCTTTTCGCGCAGGCTGCTAAGGCGCACCGGAGACTCCGCGCCCTGGAAAAATTCCCGCGGTAGCGGCTCAAAGGTCAGCACCACCCGCGGCAACCGCGTTTCGCCCATGGCTGCGAGGAGCTGCTGATGGCCAAGATGTACGCCATCGAAGTTGCCAATGGTCAGGGCCTGCGCTGCCGCAAGAGGACGTCGCGGTATACGATGCAGGCGGAAGGACGAGGTCATGACTGGCAAAGGAAATCCCGGGCGAAAAACCTCCCCATTGTACCCGAAAGCCCCAACAAAAACCCAGGAGCGGCCGCGTCAGTGCGTTTTCTCTTCTTTCCCATCTGCCGAGGCGCTATCATCGACGGATGACGGTCGAGACCTTATTGCCGGCGCAACTGGCTTATTTGCGCCTGTTGGAACTTCCCCTCCCAGAGGGGATGACGCCGTCGGAGCTACCGGCACCGGCGGCTTTAGCGGAAGTTCCGGCGGCTCCGGCCGAGATGGTGATGCCGGAGGAGCCCTTTGCCCTGCTTGCGCCCGAAGAGGCGCTGCAGGACATGCCACCGGCTCCCGAGCCCCCTGAGCTGGCGCCAGTCGCCATCAAAGTCGACATTGCAGACGAGCGCCAAGAGCGCATTGCCCGCATGGACTGGTCCTTGCTCGAGAGCAGCATTCACGCCTGTCGTGCCTGCAATTTGGGGGAAAGCCGACAACATGCCGTCGTTGGCGCCGGTGTTCGTCAGGGCCCTTGGCTCTTCGTGGGGGAGGCGCCGGGGGCGGAGGAGGATCGTCGTGGTGAGGCCTTTGTTGGGCGCGGTGGGCAACTCCTCGATGCAATGCTCGCCGCTATGGGGCTCAGTCGGCAGCGAGAGGTGTACATTGCCAATGTTCTCAAGTGTCGTCCGCCGCAAAATCGCGACCCCCTCGGCCCCGAGGTGCGGGCTTGCTTGCCCTTTCTGCAACGGCAGATTGCCCTCCTGCAGCCGCGCATCATCGTTGCCCTGGGGCGCTTTGCTGCCCAGAGTTTATTGCAATGCAACGAACCCTTGGCCAACTTGCGCGGTGGGGTGCAGCGGTATGGAGAGATCCCACTGATCGTCACCTATCATCCCGCCTACTTGCTGCGTAATCCCGTCGAAAAGCGCAAGGTTTGGGAAGATCTCAAGCTGGCGCTGCAAACCTATGCCGAATTGCCGCCAGACACCGCGGCCATGGCCTCGGACACGGAGTAGCGCGGTAACCAACCAAGCTCGATCTCGGCACGGCAACAGTCCACCACCAAGGGATACTCCAGACCCAGAAGCCAGCCGGGATCGCCAAAGCGTCGGGTAAATGGGCGCAGGGCGCGGTGGAGCTGGTGCAGATGGCGAGGGCGTAGGGGTAGTTGCAAGCGCCGCGGAATCTGCGACCAAGGGACCGGATCGGGGGCGGCGATGTTGAAAGCGCCTCTCGCCCCCTGCTCCCAAGCGCCAAGCAGGGCGCGGGCGGCATCCTCCTCGTGCAGGCACTGCACCGGCAAATCCGGATTGGCCAGGCGAAGGCCAACAGGCGCGCGGGCAATAGAGTTCACGAGGGGCTGCGCGTGCGGGCCGACAATGGCGTGCAGGCGCAGCCAGCTGAGCCGCATCGGCGGATGGGCGCCTGCCTGTTGCACCAAAAGTCGCTCTACCGCCGCCTTGTCTTCGGCGTAGGCAAAGCCGGGGGGCGGTCGCAGGGGCTGGGATTCGCGAATCGGGATGGGGTTGTCTGGCCAGGCGCCATAGGCCGCCACACTACTGCTGTACACAAAGCGTTCCACCCCCGCCGCGGCTGCTGCCCGCAGCAAGCGCAGCGTCCCCGCGCGATTGACCTGCGCCATCTCCCGACGCCAGCGCTGCTGCCGACCCAGGCGCGGGCTAAGGACGACAAAAGCCAAGTGGATGATGCTATCCACGTCCTCCAACAAAGGTTGCCAATCGACACTCCGCAGGTCGCCGCAAATCCACCGCAGACGGGGATGCTGCAAGATGCCGGGCTGCAGGTCGAAGGCGAGCACTTCGGGTTTGGCAGGATGCCGTAAGAGTAGCGGTAGCAACGCCTGCGCGGTATGCCCCGCCGCCCCCGTCAGCAGGACTTGGCTCATGCCGCGTTAGCGTGCTGGCCTTGAAGACTCGGCAAAACCTCCGTTGCCAGCAGCTCTAGAGAGCGCTGGGTGACGGTGGAGGGGACCATTCCGGCGCCCACGGCCAAGAGTAGTCGGTCGACCCCGGCGCGGGCGAAACGCGCCAGACCTTTGCGGCATTGCTCCGGATTTCCCACTACCACCATCCCCATGCTTTCCAAAAGGCGCAGGCTCAAACCACGCCGCAAGAGCGGCTCAAGAAATGCCAGTCGGTGATAAAATTCATAGCTTTCGCGCAATTGCACGAGTACCGGCCGTGTTTGGTCGAGCAAGCGTTGATAGTACCAGGTGAAGCCCTCGGCCAGTCGGCGTGCTTCTGCCGCGTCTTCCAGGCAGAGGCAGCCAATGGTCATGGCAAATTGGGGGTTGAAGCCCGCCACTTGGGCGCGGGCGCTGCTCTGTACACTGCGGCGGTAGGCCTTGAGATCTTGCTTGATCATAAACCAGGGCTTGAAGGGGCCGCTCAGAACCCCAATGCCTTCCTCGGCTGCCCAGCGAAAGGTCTGCGGGCTGACGGCCGCCACCCAGAGGGGTGGATGTGGCTGCTGCAGGGGCTTGGGCAGGATGTCGATGTCGTCCAACCGATAGAGCTTGCCCTGGTGCCGTACCGGCCCGCCGCCAGCTGCGCGCAGAATCGCCAAGCCTTCCTGCAGGTGGGTGCGACTATCGGCCATCTCGGCGCCAAAAATTGCATATTCCCGCGGCGAGAAACCGCGACCGATGCCAACTTCGAGGCGGCCGTTGCTGAGGATATCCAATGCCGCCACGCGCTCCGCTACCCGCACGGCGTGGTTATAGGGCAGGGCGATGACCGCATGCCCGAGCCGCAACTTTTGCGTGCGTTGGCTCGCCGCCGCCAAAAAGACCTCTGGAGCGCTGGAATGGGAGTACTCGCGCATGAAGTGATGCTCCACCAGCCAGGCGCCGTGAAAGCCCAGTTGGTCGGCGAGCGCGAGCTCCTCCAGGGTTTCGTGATAGACTTGCGCCTCGCTACGAGGGAGATGGCTAGGTACCGCCAATTCGTAGAAGAGATCCACCTGCATGATTCGGGAGACTCCATGTCTGCACATACGCCACGACCAATTGCCGAGCGTCTGGAAATTGCCATCCTAACATCAGAGCAGATGCGTCTGCACTGGATCGACGAAAAGGATCAGACCCACTATATGACCGTCGTCTTACCCCTCGCCGTCGAGGAGGCAAAAGACGCCGATTATCTCCGCTGCCGGGTTTTGGAAGATGACGTCGAAATCCTCGTCCGCATCGATCTGATTCAAAATCTCCCAACCCCCACCAAGTAAGGCTCAAACAAAATCGAGGGTCTCGCTGTCCCAGTCCGCCGCGCGCAGAATCGTCTGACGGTAATAGCGCAGCTCCTCGATAGACTCGCGAATGTCGCTCAAGGCCTCGTGCCGCTCGGTTTTTTTGAAGCGTGGCAGCTTCGGGTACCAACGCACGCTGAGCTCCTTGAGGGTGGAGACATCGATGAGCCGATAGTGAAAAAAGCGCTCGAGCCGCGGCATGTGCTGCGCCAAGAAGCGTCGATCCTGACAAACGCTATTGCCACAGAGGGGAGAGGTGCCCGGCGTGACATGAGCCTGCAGAAAGTCGAGGGTTTGCGCCTCTACCGCGGCAAGATCAAGACGACTGCTGCGCACCCGCTCGATGAGGCCCGAGGCGCCGTGGGTGCGTTGATTCCAGTCGTCCATGGCGCGCAGCACGGATTCATCGTGATTGACCGCCAGGACCGGACCTTCGCAAATCACCCGCAGCTCGTTGTCGGTTACGATACTGGCAATTTCGAGAATTTGGTCCTGCTGGGGATGCAGCCCGGTCATCTCCAGATCGATCCAGACGAGGCGTTGACTCTTGGGATCCATGGGCTCTCCTCAGAAGTTTGTACACATGGTACCATGGCAGGGCCCGTATAAAAAAAGACGGGCAAGATGCCCGTCCAATAGCCGCAAAACAACCGCTACAAACTTTTTGGGTCGCCGGTCTCTGCCGGGTATCCGTATGGGTTACGCTCCGTCTCAATCCGAGATCTGGGTACCGCCCTTCATTGGTGCCTAGTGTCCGTCTGGATTGTTTCGGGAATATTTCTTACCGGCGGCGGCCTATTCCGAATAAAAAAGACGGGCAAGATGCCCGTCCAATAGCCGCAAAACAACCGCTACAAACTTTTTGGGTCGCCGGTCTCCGCCGGGTATCCGTATGGGTTACGCTCCGTCTCGATCTGAGGTTTGGGTACCGCTCCTCGTTGCTATGTAGTTTCGGGCGAAAATGTTTCGAGAATATTTCCTGTTGTAGGGTTACGCTTTTCCCGGGGATGCGGTGTGAATGGCCCCGTGGGAGCTATCATTCGCAGGGGCAGATCCTCTCGCTGTTCTGCAGGCCCTGGATTGTTTCCCTGACTTGTTTCAGTATTGTTTCGGACTCTTCAAAAAAGCGTGAAGCATGGCGGTTGTACTCCTGGTGGATGACGATTTGCGTTTGTCGCAGATGCTCAAGGGCTACCTCGAGAAGGAGGGCTTTGGCGTATTGCTGGCAGGCAACGGACAAGAAATGTGGCAGCAACTGCAGACCGGTAGCGTCGATGTCATCGTTCTCGACTGGATGCTGCCGGGGGGCAAAGACGGCATTTCCCTGATTCGCGAGTTGCGCGCTAAGAAGGCGCCGCCAGTTTTGATGCTCTCCGCCCGGGGTGAGGACGAGGACCGCATCATGGGGCTCGAAAACGGGGTGGACGACTATCTCGCCAAGCCTTTCAATGCTCGGGAGCTGCTGGCGCGTCTGCGTGCGCTCTTGCGTCGCCAAGGACGCGAGGAGCCCTCGCCACAATTGCAATTCGGACCCTTTCGCCTGGATATGAGCCTGCGCCGGCTCTATCTCAACGATCAGGAGCAGGAAATCAACCCTGCCGAGATGGAGTTGCTCCTGGTGTTTGCCCAGCGTCCGCGCCGCATTCTTAGCCGCGATACCCTGCTACAGATTCTGGGCGGCGAAGAGGAAGGACGCTTCGATCGTAGCATCGATGTGCGGGTTACGCGGCTGCGCAAGATCATTGAAGAAAATCCTCGTCAGCCCCGTTACCTACTTACCGAGCGCGGCGTTGGTTATCGCTTCGAACCGGGTCAAGCGGATTCGTAACCCAAATCCTGTCCACTGATGCGGTGTTGCCACAGGACACGTCCTTGCGAGTCTTTACAGCGAACCAAAAGGTGTCGATCCATCCCTTGTCCCTGAAATGTGAGAGAGCAGTAATTGCGCTCCTCGACCAAAGTCCCGGGAACGCGGTAGGGATTGTGATCGCCCTTGGCGGGCCCAGAGTTGAGGGGAGAACTGGTGATTTCCCAGAGAGGGTAGTCGTGTTTGCCGCTATAGCGCGGGCGCGGGCGGCGCATGAGCTCGGAAATGTGACGATCACCTGACAAGAAAATCACCCCGCGAATCTGATTGTCTGCCAGCCAGTCAAGGAATTCTTGTCGCTCCTCTGGGTATAGATTCCAGCCCTCGTAAGCATCATCGTCGTTTAGCATTTGTCCGCCTGCAGCAATGAATTTGAAGCGGGCATGGGAGCTCAACAAGGCATTTTTTAACCAGTCCAGTTGTGGCTTGCCAAACATGACCTTGCCGCGGGATGCTGCCGCAGCATCAGCATCTCGGTACCAGCGATCGTCTAGCAGAAAAAAGTCGGCATCGTAGACCGATTGCTGGGTGAAGACGCCGGGCGTGCCGGGTAGGCCGAAGCTGGGGTTGGGCCAATAGGCCTGGAAGAGGCGTAGTGCCGCTTCTTTGAACACGAAACTGCTGTCGCTGTCGTTGGGGCCGTAGTCGTGGTCGTCCCAAATGGCGATCTGTGGAGTGCTATTGAGAAAGCGCTGCAGCGGTGCAAAAGCACGATCAGACCAGTAGCGCAGGGCCATTCCGGCAGGGCTCGCGAAGTCGGCTTCACGAAAATATAGGTTATCGCCCAGCCAAATCATGAGATCTGCCTGTTCTCGACGCATGGGTTCGTAGATTTCGTAGCCGCCGCCGTAGGGTTTTCCCGGACGATCATAGCGAGGATCGTTGATATAGGCGCAGGACCCCGTCAAGACCGTGAAGTCGGGCGCTGGCGAGCGAAACTTCCAGAGAATTGGGGTTCGCAGGAGAGGCCCAGAGCTGGGCAAGCCTTGATCGTTGAGGAGGATTTGAGTCTGATAGCGGGTATCCGGTTGTAATTCGTCGAGGACGATACTGGCGGTATAGAAGTTCCCCGCGTCGGTCTGCACCGTCTCGCTGTGCCGTATCGGGCCCTTGCCATCCAACGCCTGGTAGCGGACTTGCACTTTGGCCGGACCGAAGGTTTGCAGCCAGATGCTCGCCGAACGGTAGGCCGGATAGCCGAGCATCGGACCGGCATGGAGGCTGCTTGCCGAAGCCGGGAGATCCATGGCCCGAAGCGGTATGGGACAGATTCCCGCGCCACCCAGAACGAGGCTTTTGCGCAGGAACTCGCGACGTTGTATCAGGTTCTGCATATATGTCTCCGTCTGTCGATCAGTCGTTGTCGTGCAAGACGAACTCTACCCAGAGCTCCAACTGGTAGACTTTGCCACGCAACTCTGCCGGAACCGGCGGCAACTGGGCCGAGCGAACGGCAGCCAGTGCGGCGCTGTCGAAAGCCTCCATACTGCCTTTCTGCAAGATCCGTAAGCCACTGATCTGACCGTTTTGCAGGGTAAAGGCAACCTGCACGCGGCCGCCCTGGCCTAGCATCCGCGCCGCGTCGGGAAAGTGGACGGCGGCCTGAATAGCCCCCTTGACCTGCGCCAGGTAGTCGGCCTTGACCGCAGGATTGACCGGAGCGGGAGGTGGCGGCGCCGGTGGCACCACGGGTGCCGGTGGGGCTTGTACGGGGCTTGGCAACGGGCTGGGCGGCAACACTTCCTTGACTGGTGCTGTTTGTGGCGCCGGGCGCGGCGTTGGTCGTGGCACCGGCTTGGGTACGGGTTTGGGCGTTGGTTTTGGGGTCTCCTTCACCTTTACCGGTTTGGGTGTTGGGGGCGTCGGCTTAGGCGTTTCTGGCTGTATCAACTGTAGCTGCATGGGCGGCAGCGCCGCCGGTGGCGGCGGCTGCCGTTGCTCGCTCTCCCACACCACCGCGCCGATGAGGAGAACCTCTGCGCCGATGGCCAGAGCGAGCGCCAGTGCTTTTTTCGGTCGCGGCTGCTGCCCCTGCAGGATGACCGAGAGGGCGCGAAGATCGGTGCTCATTTCCTTCAGTTCCCTTTTGCGGCCATACCGATGGCGGTAACGCCCGCTTGTCTGCAGGCATCCATTACCTTGATCAGGGCCTGGATATCGGCGGTCTTCTCGGCCGCAATCG
Source organism: Candidatus Igneacidithiobacillus taiwanensis (assembly GCA_002341825.1). Lineage (GTDB taxonomy): Bacteria > Pseudomonadota > Gammaproteobacteria > Acidithiobacillales > Acidithiobacillaceae > Igneacidithiobacillus > Igneacidithiobacillus taiwanensis. The sequence goes on from DDOU01000018.1 coordinate 33,258, forward strand.
TCACCTGGGTCGCCGCCGGATCGTGCGCCCGCAGCGCGTTGGTGAGCTCTGATAGACTCACCGTTTTCCCATTCATCTCTACATGGCCATCAGCGTAAAGGTTGAGCACGACCTTGGGCTTGGGCAACTGCTGGGCGGTACTCGAGCCCGGCAGGTTGGACGGCAGCCCCTTGTCGGGGATCATGTGGATCGTGATCATGATGAAGAAAATCAGCAAAAACAGCATGATATCAATCATCGGGATGATCTCGACCCGCCCTTTTTTTACCTCTAGGTACTGCATGGCTCAGGCCTCCTGGGCGGCGTAGTACACTGGCTTGGCAGCGTCGACACTGTTACTTACGTGTTGCAACCCCTCCAGACGGTTGGTCAGCATGGTGCGCAAGGTTTCCATTTGATGGACTACCAGGCGCATGCGGTTATGCAGCCCGTTGAAGGTGACCAAGCCGATGATGGCGATGACCAGACCCGACGCTGTTGCCAGTAATGCCTCCGCAACATTGCCGGTAATGGCCGTGGGGTTGTTGCTGACGTTGTCGAGGACCTGGAAGGCGTGGAACATACCGATGATGGTTCCCAAAAGACCCAGAAGCGGGGCAAGAGTGACCGTGGTGTCGAGAATCCACAAGCCACGATCGAGAGTCGGCACCTGGCGCATCACGGTTTCTTGGAGAATGTCCGATAGGCGCGCGCTGTCGCGTAACTGTGGGTAACGCACTGGCACTTCCAATAGCGCCTTGAAGGGAGCGGGAGTACTGTCTGCCAGCTCTTTTAGTTGCGGACCCTGCAAGTTGGGGAGAGCGTCGATGGCCTGTGCAGTTTGTTCCCCAAGATGGGTCATACGATTCAGGTAGAGAAAGCGTTCAAAGCTCACCCAGAGTACGATAAAAAGCAGAATAGGCATCAAATACAGCACACCGCCGCTTTCTGCGGCAATTTTTGCGAGTTCACCGAGATTCATCGAACTGTCCTTGCGTATGCGGGCCGCCGCAGCGGCCCAATTGGGATGACTTAGAAAGTGGCATCGAGACCTGCGTAGACATTGAACGGCAGATTCAACTTTTGGTACGGGTTGCTGCTGCTACCGGTGTACGACTGAATGAAACGCCGATCGAACAGATTGTTGAGATGGAGAGAGGCGGTAACTTTCTTGAACCCAAGCCGTTCTCCCAGGGGTGCGTTACGGAAGGTATACTGCAGGCTCATGTTGCTGTAGAAACGGCTCCCCAAAGGCAAGAATTTGCCGCCCAAATTGTAGTACGAGTTACCCATTTCATTGAAGGAGATGGTGCCACGAAAGCCATGATAGCGGCCAATGAAGCCCACCGACTCCGTATGATGCGGCGCATAAGGAAAGGGTTGATTGGACGACGTCAGGCGCGCATCGAGGATACCGAAGTTGGCATAGGCGCTAAACATATCGTTGAGCACGACGTTGTTCTGCCAAGAGATGCCCTGGTTTATGGCCTTGCCAGCATTGGCAAGCACCGTCTGGTTGAAGGAGCCGACAAGAACGGTGGTGCTCAAGATGTAGTTAGAGAAATCTACCCGGAAGGCTTGTAGTTGCGAGGTCCAGGGGCCAACCTCCCAATTGGTACCAAAAGTGTACGTCTTTGCACTCTGGGGCTTCAGGTTGGGATTGTAGGTTCCGGTATAAAACTGGTTGTATCCAGGTGGATTGCTGTTTTCCGTGTAGTTAAAATAGGCGTGCCAATTGGGCAGAATGCGGAGATTCGCGCCCACCGAGGGTAGGACCGAGGAAAAATTGACATTGAATTGTCCCGGAAGCTTCCGGGCCAAGGCCACGTCGTCGACAAAGCTGCGCTCCGCATACAGGTATTTGACGCCAGCCGTCAGGCGAAGGGCGTCGATAGGTTTATAATTGAAGACGAGATAAGGTTCATAGGTGTCAGTTACCACGGGCTCGTAGTAATTTGCGCCTACATAGGTATTGGCCAAACTATAATAGTTGGCCGCATGCAACGTATTATTATGATTGAACCAAAACCCGACTTCGGTATCCACCGGCCCGAGCGGGAAAAGAAGGCGAGCAATATTGCCCCAGCGATGTGTCAAGTTCACGCTCTGCCGTAGTAGAGCGCCGCCATAATTACGCGGATTGGCAGAAATAATCGTGCCAGCAGGTGTCAACAACGTAGTGTTGAATGTGGTAGCCCCGGCACCAAAGCCGTTGCCATAGTAATAGTAGAGCTGGTCAGAAAAATGCACCGCGCCGAGCTGGCCCTCATATTTGGCGTACCCGAGCCAGTTGAGATAGTTGTTGTAATTGAATCCGGTGTAATTAGTGTTGATGGTGCCATTGGGGTTGTACAGATTGCTGGTATAGCTATTGTAATCCTGACCAAACTGGGCGATTTGTGTAGGGGTGGCGCCATTGTAATAATTGAAGCGCTGATTGTTCTGGGTAAAGAACAGGGTGAGATCACCAGGGCCAACGTGGGTGACGGATTTGAAAAGAAACTGGGTCTGAATTGCGCCATTGTTTTGAAAATAACCATCGCGCTGGATTTTATTCATATAAATCCAGGCAGAGGTTGGTGCGACATTTTTGGCAAACAGCCCGGTATTGATCAGGCCGCCGTAATTGTATTTGCCGAACGATCCGCCGCCAACGATCGGGCGCACCATAGGGAACGGTGAGGGCTGCAGACTATTGGTGGCAAAGGCGCCGCCGAATGCAGCCAGGCCCGGCAAAGCGGCAGATTCTGCGCCAGGGTAATACTTGGCATTGGCCACGAGCACCGAGGGGATGAATTCGTTGGTGTAGTAGGTGTAGCTATCGTTGTCGTTGAGGGGAATTCCGTCGAGAGTGAAATTGATCAGCGACTTGCTGAAGCCGTTGATGTAGACATCGTCGCCATCCATGCTATCGCCGCTGCTGACCACCATGGCATTGGGCAGGTTGTTGAGGGCTTGCGTATAGGAGTCGGTCGGCGTGAGCATGTCGAACTGACCCTTGGTGATGGTGGTCTCCTGGTTGGTGGCGGTCTTGTCGAACTTCTGCACTTGCTGGATGTCCGACGCAGGGGTGTGACCGACGTTGACCTTGGGTGTAGCGCCAAAAAAACCTGTGGAACCGCTACTAGCAGTACCGGTTACGGTCCCTAGGGACTGGGTATCGGCATGGGCGGCAGTCTGGGTCAAAAACAGCAGGGCTGCCGAGACAGAAAGGCTCAAAGGCTTGCTTGCTTTCATGATACGCTCCATATCAAGGGTGACGAGGTTCGCGGCACCGAGATCGATGGCATAGATCGATCCGTAATAAGTCATAGAGGCTACCAGGAAATTGTTTCACTATGATGAACATTTTGTGACACTTTTGTGACACCCCGGTTTCACGAAATGACCTAGAATGCTAGTGGTAACTCTTTCTGTAGTGAGGGATTTTATGCGAGTTTGGCAGATCTTTTCGTTGACTGTGCTCCCCTTGGCTTTGAGTGCCTGCGCGACGATGTCGCCCATCCCGGGAGACTTCCCCCCCATTACCCCACACCAGGCACAGACCGGCGCCGAGAATGGCAAGCTGGTACGTTGGGGTGGAGAACTCATCCAGACCGAGCCCGAGGCGGATCAAACCTGTTTTACCATGCTCGGCTTTCCCCTGGACCGAGACGGCCGTCCGCGGCTGGGTCGTCAGTCTGCCGATGCAGGCCGGTTCATTGCCTGTGCGCCCGGCTTCTACGACCCGACCCTCTATGCCGCTGGTCGCGAGATGACCTTTGTGGGAACGATAACCGGGGTCGTCAAAAAGAAAGTAGGGGGGTACGACTATCCCTACCCTCGTATTAGTGCGAGCCGTGTATACCTGTGGCCTTTGCCGGAACCGGAGCCACGGATGAATACCGTCGTGCTCACCGGCGGTTGGGGCTGGGGCTGGCCGGGCTATATCGGGCCCTGGGGCCCGCGTTGGGGGTGGGGATATCCCTGGTGGTAAGTGGCGTCGGTGCCGCTGCGTGTTAGACTGCCAACTTTCCGGGAAGTGGGGAGTGCATGTTACGCAGCATGACGGGGTATGCCCGAGTCGTGGGGGGCGAGAAGGGGGATAGCCACGTCTGGGAGATTCGTGCCGTCAATCACCGATACTTGGAGACGGTGCTGCACCTGCCCGAGACGCATCTGGGTCTCGAGGGAGAGATTCGGCAACGGGTCGGGCAGGTAATCAAGCGGGGTCGAGTGGAGATTTGGCTGCGCCAGGAATCGCGTGGGGAGGCCAGTCTGCAGGTCGATTCGGGTCTCCTCCAGGGCTTGCGCCATGCCGCGGGGCAGGCTGCCGAGCTCTGGGGCACGCCGCTACCGTTGCCCTCTGCCCTGGATTTGTTGCGCTGGCCCGGAGTATTGCAGGCGCCAACAGCGGATCTTTCGGCAGAGCAGCTCCTCGCCTTGCTGGATGCGGCACTGGCTGAATTGCAGGCGACTCGTGCCCGCGAAGGTGAGGCGTTGGCGTCGATTCTCCGCCACAAGCTGGACAACATGGGGGAGATTTTGACAGCGCTGCAACGGCAGTTGCCGCTCATCGAGACGCGCCTGCGCGAGCGTCTGGATCGGCGTCTTGGTGAATTGCGGCAGCAGGTGGAGCCGGCGCGCTGGGAGCAAGAACTGGTGTTTTATCTGCACCGGCAAGATGTGGCAGAAGAAATGGAACGTTTGGCTACCCATCTGCAAGA
>DDOU01000018.1:37947-54685 GCA_002341825.1 Candidatus Igneacidithiobacillus taiwanensis
GGATGAGCCGGTGGGTCGTCGGCTTGATTTTCTGGTGCAGGAGTGTAATCGCGAGGCCAACACCCTGGGCTCCAAAGCAGGCGATCAGCAGGTGAGTCAGGCGGCGATCGAACTCAAAGTGCTCATCGAACAAATACGAGAACAAATTCAAAACGTGGAATAGTCATGGCCAAGCACGCGCATTACAGCGGTATTTTGTGGATCATCTCGGCGCCCAGTGGCGCGGGCAAAACCAGCCTTTCCAAGGCGTTGGTGGAGCAGTCGCCGAATCTTCGCACCTCGGTGTCCTACACCACTCGCGCTCCGCGTCCTGGAGAGGAAGACGGGCGAGACTACCACTTCATCTCTGCCGAACAATTTGCCGCGATGGCGGAGCGAGGGGAATTCCTCGAGCACGCCTTGGTGCACGGCAATCACTATGGCACCGGAGAATCCTGGGTCAAAAAACAACTGTTTGCTGGTACCGACTGTCTCTTGGAGATCGATTGGCAGGGCGCGCGTCTGGTGCGCGAGCGCTTGCCCGAGCACGTGGTGAGTATATTCATTCTGCCGCCGTCCCTAGCCACCCTGTCCGAGCGTCTGCGCGGACGTGGCCAGGACAGTGACCAGGTGATTGCCAAGCGACTGGCGGCAGCGCGGGAAGAACTGCTACATTACGACGAATTCGACTATCTCGTCGTAAATGAGGATTTTCAGCGCGCCTTGGAAGACCTGCGCTGCATCGTTCGCGCCGAGCATCTGCGGCGCAACCGTCAGCAGCACGCCGAGCACGCGCGGCTGCACGACTTATTGGCTTGAATATACATAGAGGAATTGCTGTCATGGCCCGTATTACCGTCGAAGACTGCCTAGCGCAGATAGACAATCGTTTTGAGTTGACCCTGGTGGCGGCCCGCCGTGCCCGCCAGTTGGCTAGTGGTGCACAACCTTTCGTTCCTGCTGGTCGCGATAAGAACACCGTGGTTGCCTTGCGGGAAATTGCCAGTGGCAAGGTTTCTCGCGCCATTCTCGATGAGCCGACGCCACCCTTGCTCGCCAGCTTTCCGGGGGCGTCGCGACGCGGGCCGGTAGGTACTGAGGATGTCGGCGGCGACTGAATGCAACGACGCGCCAGATCTCGTATTGCTGGCGGATAACGTCGAGACCTTGCATCTGTCGCCGGTCGTGCCGGCTTTGGAAGACCCCTGCGCGCCGCTCCGTCTTCTGTTACAACGGTATTTAACGCCGGAGGACGTGCAGCGCGTCCGTGATGCCTACGAGCTCGCAGCGGCTGCGCATCGCGAGCAAAAGCGTCGCAGCGGCGAGCCCTACATTCATCATCCGGTAGCCGTCGCTTGTATTCTGGCCGAACTGCAGCTGGATGTGGCAACGATCCAGGCCGCTTTGTTGCACGACGTCATCGAAGATTGCAATGTCAGTAAAGAGGAATTGACCGCGCGTTTTGGCGCCGAAGTCACAGAGATGGTCGACGGCGTCAGCAAACTCGGCCAGGTGCGATTCGAAACCCGAGAAGAAGCGCAGGCAGAGAACTTTCGCAAAATGTTTCTCGCCATGTCGCGAGACATCCGGGTGGTGCTCATCAAACTCGCCGATCGGCTCCACAACATGCGTACCATGGGGGTCATGGCGCCAGAGAAACGGCGTCGCATCTCCCGCGAAACCCTGGAGATTTATGCTCCCATAGCCCAGCGCTTGGGCATTCATGCCATTCGGATAGAGCTGGAGGAGTTGGCATTCTCCCATCTCTACCCCAAGCGTTGGCATGCCCTCAACCAGGCAATCAAGGCAGCGCGCGGTAACCGCAAAGAGGCGGTGCAGAAAATCGGTCAACTCATTGCCGAGCGCTTACGGCAGGAGGCCATCCGCGCCCAAGTGAGTGGGCGGGAGAAGCATGTCTATAGCATCTACCGCAAGATGCAGAAGAAGGGGTTGCCTTTCTCTGCTATTCATGACCTGCATGCTTTTCGGGTCATCGTCGATGATGTCGATACTTGTTATCGCGTGCTTGGCATCGTCCATAGCTTGTTTCGCCCCATCCCTGGCCGTTTTAAAGATTACATCGCCATCCCCAAATCGAATGGCTATCAATCTCTCCATACTATTTTGCTGGGCCCTTTCGGTCATCCGGTGGAAGTCCAGATTCGCACCGAAGATATGCATCGGGTGGCGGAGGCAGGGGTGGCCGCGCACTGGCTCTACAAGAGCGGCGTGCAAAAAGCCCATGCCGAGGCCCAGGCGCGTGCCTGGATCCAGCGTCTGCTGGAATTGCAGGCGCAGGGCGGCGATTCCCAAGAGTTTCTCGAGAGCCTCAAGATGGACCTTTTCCCCGACGAGGTCTATGTATTTACTCCCAAGGGGAAGATTTTGGGGCTGCCACGGGGGGCTACGGCCATCGACTTTGCTTATGCTGTACACAGTGATATCGGCAATCGAGCGGTGGCCGCCAAGATCAACGAGATCTATGTCCCCCTGCGCAGCATTCTCGACAACGGTGACAAAGTGGAGATCATTACCGCCGAATCCGCGCATCCGCAGGCGGGCTGGCTGGAGGTCGTTGCGACTGCCAAGGCGCGGGCAAATATCCGCTCCTATCTGAAGACGATTCAACGGAGTGATGCCGAGCAGCTTGGACGCAATCTCCTCGACAAGGCTCTGCGCAGTCTGGGAACATCCATCGACGCCCTCGACGAGGAACAGGTACGGCGGGTCTGTGCAACTTTCCAGGTGGAAGACCGCAGCGCCTTGCTGGTTGCGATTGGCGTTGGGCAGGTGATTCCGTTGGTGGTGGCGCAAAAACTGGTTCCCGAAGAGGAACGCGGGCGTCTTGCGCAAACCGCGCGGCGTTTGGGGCAGGCCGTGAGCTCCCTATTGCCCGGTCGCCAGGGGCGGGAAGGAGAGCACAATCAGCCGCTGCTCATCCGCGGCACCGAGGGCATGCCGGTTACCCTGGCGCGTTGCTGTCGCCCCATTCCCGGCGATCCCATCCTCGGTTTCATAACTGCAGGCAAGGGCATCGTGGTGCACACCCACGATTGCCATAACATCCGAGAATGGCGCAAACGCCGTGATCGTTGGGTCGACGTGCAGTGGGATCCGGCGGTGCATGCCGAGTTTCCGGTGCTGGTGCGAGTCGTTGCCGAGAGTGGTCGAGGTGTCTTGGCGCGGGTGGCAACGCACATCGCCCAGGCCGACGCCAATATCGATCATGTCGATATCGAACCTCAGGATGGCCTCTACACCGGCATTACTTTTACCATCAGCGTGCGTGATCGCGATCACCTAGCGCAGGTGGTACGCAGTCTGCGTTCCCTGCCCTCGGTATCGCGGGTACAGCGCGTCAAAGGATGACTTTCAGGAGAAACTCGATGCCAAAGCCCATACACAGCCCTGCCGCCCCCCAGGCCATTGGCGCCTACAGCCAAGCCATGGTTCATGGTGATTTGCTTTATTTGTCTGGCCAGATTCCCATTGATCCGCGTACCGGCAACTTGGTCGAGGGGGATTTTTCCGTGCAGCTGCAGCAGGTGTTGGATAATTTGCAGGCCGTTTGTGTGGCCGCTGGTACGGATTTGCGCCACGCCATCAAGCTACAGGTATATCTGGCTGATCTCAGCAACTTTGCGGCCGTCAATGCCGCCATGGAAGCCTTTTTTACCCCGCCGTACCCGGCGCGGGCGGCACTGCAGGTGGCAGCTTTGCCGCGCGGTGCTGTGGTCGAGATCGATGGTATCGTTGCCGTGCAGGGCACGAGTCATGCTGCCGACTGATTGGCAATTACCCATGCGCGCCTTGCTGCAGCGCTACCCGGAGTTACGTACGCTACTCGAGGAGCGGGGCATTCGCTGTAACGAATGCTTTATTGCCGACCGGGAAACCCTGGCGGGTGTGGCGGCCATGCATCACATCGATTTGCAGTCTTTGCTCGCCGACTGGGAAGCACGCCGCGCCGCCGATCTCAGCCGCTGAGCCCCATGGCGGGAGCAAAACCCAGCTACCATCTCGCTGATCCGCTCACCTCGCTGCCGGGAGTCGGGCCGGCTCTCGCGCAGCGGATGCAAGGTCTCGGTCTGGAAAAGATCGAAGATTTGCTGTTCTATCTCCCCATTCGTTTTCAGGATCGCCGCCAACTGTTCCCTATCGCCTCTTTGCGGCCGGGTATGGAGGCGGCGGTCCTGGGCGAGATCATCGCCTTGCAGCGGCAGCAGGGTCGGCGCGAGCAGTGGTTGTTACAGCTCAGAGATGCCAGCGCGGCCAGACTCACCCTGCGTTTCTTTCACCTTGCGCCTAGCCAACGCCAGCAGTGGCACGCCGGACGTCGCCTTTGGTGTTTTGGAGAATTACGCTCCGGTCTGCACGGGCTGGAGATGGTGCACCCGGAATGGCAGTTGGCGGATCGCGCAGACTTTCACTTACCCACGCACCTGACGCCTTTTTATGCGAGTACCGAGGGCCTGCACCAACAGCAGTGGCGGCGCTTCATTGCTTTGGCCTTGGCATTGTTGCCGGAGTTGGCGGATCCGCTGCAAGGTCTTCTCCCGGACTGGCCCAACCTGGCAAGCAGCATTCGCCATCTGCACCAAGCGGCGGGCGCCGCGCCAACGCCCCAGGACCGGGAATGGCAACGCCTGGCTTTGGATGAGCTCCTGGCTCATCACTTGGCCTTGCGCCGCGAGCGCGCCCGCGCAGCAAAGCAAAGCCTCGCCGTTGCCATTCCTGACCCGAGGCTCTGGGAACAGCTCCGCGCGCGGTTACCCTTTACGCCGACTGCCGCCCAGGAACGGGTCATTGCCGAAGCGGTGGCCGATTTAGCGCGCAGCCAACCCATGCGCCGTTTGCTGCAAGGAGATGTCGGCTCCGGTAAGACCTTGGTTGCCGCCGCTATTCTCCTACATGCAGTAGCTGCGGGCATGCAGGTAGCGATCATGGCCCCCACCGAAATCCTTGCGGCGCAATTGCAGGACCGTCTGTCGACGTGGTTTGCGCCCTTGGGCTTGCGGGTGGGCTTGCTGCTCGGCAGCCAAGGCGCACGACAACGGCGGGAAACCCTAGCGGCGGTGCAAACAAACGATATACAGGTACTCTGCGGCACCCAAGCCTTGTTTCAGGATGAAGTCACCTTTTTCCGGCTCGGTTTGGTGATTATCGACGAGCAGCACCGCTTTGGTGTTGATCAGCGTCGGCGTCTGCTTGAGAAAGGCGCGCTGCCGCATCTTCTGGTGATGACGGCAACCCCCATTCCGCGCACCCTCGCCATGACCTTGCACGCCGATCTCGATCTTTCCAGCATCGACGCCTTGCCGCCAGGTCGACAAGCCATCGAAACCCTGGTCTTGGCCGATAGCCGTCGCGAGGAACTCATCCGGCGCTTGCATCGTCTCCTTGCCGAAGGTCGGCAAATCTACTGGGTTTGCCCTTTGATCGAGGAGTCGGAAGTGCTCGAGCTGCAAGCGGCAGAGGCGAGCTACGCCGAGCTGCAGCAGGCTCTGCCCGGGGTTGCCATCGGTTTGCTCCACGGTCGCCAGCGCAGCGAAGAAAAATCCCAGATCATGGAGGCATTTCGCAGTGGGGCCCTGCGGTTATTGGTGGCAACAACGGTGATCGAGGTGGGGGTAGACGTGCCGAATGCCTCGGTGATGGTCATCGAACATGCAGAGCGCTTGGGGCTTGCCCAGTTGCATCAGCTGCGCGGGCGGGTAGGGCGCGGCACGGCGGCGAGCATGTGCATTTTGCTGTATCGGGCCCCGCTTTCCGCCAAAGCCCGCGAGCGCTTGCGGATCATGCGTGCCTCTCAGGATGGCTTTGTGATTGCGCGCAAAGACCTCGAGATGCGCGGCCCGGGGGAGTTTCTCGGTATTCGGCAAAGCGGTGAGCGTCAGTTGCGCATTGCCGATTTTTTGCGGGATGAAGCGTTGTTGGCCCTGCTCCCGCGCCTTGCCGAGACCCTGGAGCGCGACAATCCGGTAGCCGTGGAGGTGCTCATTCGACGCTGGCTGGGGGCCGCGAGCGGGTATGCCAGCATTGGCTGAAATAGTCTTGAAATCATAGACATCAACCAATGTTTTCAGGTATTCTGCGAAAAATTTTAGCGACGGAGGAAGCATATGAGGCATTGGCAATCCGGATTGCTGGTTTTGCTAGGAATGAGCTTGCTGGGAGGATGCGCAAGCCAGTTGCCGCCCAGCCAGGTGCATTCCGTCGCGTACTATGCTGCGCAGATTCCGCCTCCCCCCGCCTCCAGTCCGGCTCCCGTGGCACCGACGCAATCTGCGGCACCGCAAGCGGCCACCCTACACATCGTTATCAACGCCGATCAGCGTAAATTGTTTCTCTACCGCGGTTCGCAACTCCTCGCCAGTTATCCGGTTGCCATTGGGTTTGGGGGAGCTGCACAGCGACGCATTCGCGGTGATGACAAAACCCCGCTTGGCCATTATCACATCGGCTATGTGCGCTGGGGCACGCAGTACGGGCCCTTCATGTTGTTGACGTATCCGAATCGCCAGGATGCAGAATGGGGCCTGCGCGAGGGCATCATCAGTCGTGCACAGTACCAAGCCATTGTTTCAGCCCTCGATAACGGGCAAACACCGCCGCAAAACACGCCCCTGGGGGGGTACATCGGGATCCATGGTATGGGTCCAAATTTTTCGTACAGTCGCGATGCCAAGGTCTTCCCAGGGCGATGGACGGCGGGTTGCGTCGCCTTGTCGAATCACGATGCCCGGGATATTGCCGAGTTGATTCAGCCCGGTACTCCCGTGGATATCGTTGGTGAGGTGGAAAGTTATCGGGAGCAGGTCGGTCAAAGCCGTCGTCTAGCCTTCCAATATCATCATGTTGCCGATAGCTTGCCCGGCACCCCCGCTGCTACCGAAAAACCGACAGACTGAAGACCACTAGAGACTGCGGCCGAATTCCAGTCCGTTGCCGATGCAATCTCCCAAAGCAACACCACCGCGCCAATTGCCGAGGAGGGAGAGCCCCGGCCAACTCTGCAGAGCAGCGTCGATAGCCTCTACGCGCGCTAAGTGCCCCAACTGATATTGCGGAATGGCGCGCGGCCACCAACGCACGCGCTGAAACCGGGGCTCACCGCGAATATCCAGCAAAGACCGCAGGTCCTCCACAACACGCGCGACAATGTCCTCGGTTTTTGCAGAGGGCAGCTTTCCCTGGGCACCGCCAATAAAGGCGGTGAGCAAGACATGATCGGTGGGTGCGCGATCGGGAAAGAGCGTCGAAGAAAATAGGGCGCCCAGGGTGGCTATGCCGAGTTGCCGGGGGATCAAGACGCCGAAGCCATCCAAGGGATGCTGTACTTGTTCGCGGCCAAAGCCCAAGGCGACGGTTGCAAGCTCCGGATACTCGATGGCAGCGAGTTGGCGGCGCAGTGCTTCTGCCTGCGGGGGGAGTAGCCGGGCGATCTCTTGGGTCGGTAGACATAGAATCAGGCGCTCGGTCTCCCAGTCGCCAGTTGCGCTCTCCACCTGCCAAGTCATTCCTGTGGGGTGTATCGCGGTAACAGGACTGTTACAGAGGATCTTATCGCCGAGCCGCGCGGTGATTCCTCGAGGCAGGCTCTGCATGCCGCCAGCAAAGGAAAGCAATCGACTTTTGCTGCCCTTGCGACGACGTCCGCGCAAGGCGGCACCGAGTAGCGAGCCGTGCTCCTTTTCCATCTGCGCCAAACGCGGCAGGCTCGCGGCAAGGGAGAGACGTTCGGGATCGCCGGCGTAGACACCAGAAACGAAGGGATCGACCATCCAGTCGAGTACCTCCGGCCCAAGACGCCGACGTACAAAGGCAGCGATGCTCTCGTCGCCGGTGGCGCGCGGACGAAAAGGCTCGGTGAGCAGACGTAGGCGCGCGCGCGCAGAGAGGAGTTTGCCGCCAAGCAAGGTTTTGGGGCCCAAGGCGACCAACTCGTGCCGCCGATTGACCACAAAGCGCCGGCGGGCCAAGGGGTTGGCAAGCTGCTCCGGCAGTGCGAGTTCCTCCAGCAGCGCGGCAACGCGAGGATCCCGCACCAGTAAAGTATTGGGGCCCAGATCGTAGGTAAATCCTGCCTCGGTCTCTGTCTGAATATTGCCGCCTACGCCGGGGCCAGCCTCGAGCAGACGAAATTCCTTGCCTGCTGACTGCAGAGCATAGGCAAGGCTCAAGCCGGTAATGCCGGCACCGACGATCAGATAGGGTACGGTTTCCATTCGGGAATCACTCCTCCAGCGTTGGCGCGCCGGTATACGAAGGGCTGCCCAAGTACCAGCGATGAGCGTGGCGGAGCAGGGCGATGAGGACGGCGGTGATGGGCAGCGCAACGAGCAGGCCCACGAATCCAAAGAGTTGCCCGCCGGCCAAAACCGCAAAGATCACCAACACCGGATGCAGCCCGATGCGATCTCCCACCAGCATGGGGATGAAGATGGTGCTCTCGAGAATCTGTCCTACCCCGTACACCCCCCAAACCTCAAGAATGGAAAGAAAGGTGCCGCCCTGGATGTACATGGCCAGACTGGCAAGCAGGATGCCGCTGGCAAAGCCCAGATAGGGTACAAAGCTGAGCAGACCCGAAAGTAGGCCGATGAGAAGCGCGGTCTTCAAACCAACGAGGCTGAGACCAATGGAATAGGTGGCGCCAAGGGCCAGCATGTCGAGTAGCTGACCCTGTAAAAAGGCCATGAGCATGCGGTCGGAATCAATGGCGAGCTGACGGACCAACGCCGCGTAAGCGCGAGGAACCAGTTCATCGATGCGGTGGAGCAGTCGCGGCCAGTCGCGCAGCAGATAGAAGCCGATGACCGGGATCAGTACAAAGTTCATCAGTACCGATAAGACCCCCGAGCCGGAGGTAATGGCAACTTGTAGGCTGCTACTGGCCCAGTGCGCAAGTTTGCTCGCATTTTTGCTGGCGAGCAGGCTCAAGCTATGGCTGTCGAGGGGTACCCCAAGGCGTTGGGAAATTTGCGGCACCCACTGCGTTTGCAAGAGCTGTGCGTACTGTCCCAGATAGTTGATGGCGATTATGGTCTGGGCGCGCACCATGGGTAAGAGCGCAACGACAATCGCCGCGAGGAGGATGAGGACGATCAGAAAGACCAGGGTGGTCCCAAGGCCACGCGGTATGTGCCAGCGCTGCAGGCGAGTTACTAGGGGATTGCCCAGGTAGGCGAGTACCCCGGCAATCACAAAGGGAGAAAGGATGGGCCCAAGCAGGTAGAGCAGCCAAAGAACAGAGGCGAGGAAGAGAAGGGGAAACCAGTACTGGCGCATGAATCGGTGCTCTCCTGCAGAGGCCACGGTTTTTGCAAGTCTCAATGGAGACTATGCGTGCTGCCGGCAGCTGCCTCGAGCATCACTTTACGCACCTCCTCCGGAAATTCGCCTTGTAGCACCTGCTGACGCCCTTCCTGGAAAAATAGCGGCGCATCGGCAGGGAGGAATTTTTGCAGGGCGGCAAAGGCTTGGCGCATCAGTTCCGGTGCATGGGCGCGGGTAGCCGTGATTCCCCAATTGAAGAGCAGGATGCGCCAGGGACGTTGCGGATCATTGCTTTCTAAATCGGCAGCGTAGTCCGCCTCGGCAGCGGCAACCACGGCGCCCATGAGTCGTGCCAGGGCCGCGAGTGCGGTGGGATCGGCCTCGGCATTGGCCAGGATGGCGAGGCCGTTTACGATCGGATCGAGGGTGTGGATGGGTTGCTGCTCCTGTACCAGCCAAGCGGCGATACTCACGCTGATCACTTCCAGGGCAGCCTTGGTCTTACGCTCTCCCAGTCGCTCCGCCCAGGTGGCGAGATCCATGAGTAGGCCGATGCTCAGGTCGCCAATCCGCTCTGCCTCATCTTCCGGCAGGCTTGGATCCCACTCGGCAGTGTCCCTCTCGAGCACGACGAAAAGCTGGCGCAGGGCGTCGACCAGTTGCGGCGGTGTAACTTGTTCGCCGGTGGCAATCTTACTCTCGGCAAACCGTGCCAATAAGGGTTGAACTTGTTGTTCGAAACGGGCTTTGGCGCTGGCAATGTCGGCGAGGGAAGGCAAGGGAGACTCCTTGGCAGTGCTATGTCCAGGCTGCGATGGTATCATAAAAGCTGGTCGAAGCAGTCGCTTGGAGTTTCCAATGTCGTCTTTGTCCCCGCGGTCTCCTGTAGACCTCCACATGCATTCTCTGCACTCCGATGGGAGTTTGTCCGTGGAGGAACTGGTGGCGCGCGTTGCCGAGCGTGGAGTGCGCCTGATGGCACTGACCGATCACGACAATACCGCCGGTATTGTTGAGGCCCAGCAGAAAGCCGCGCAACGGGGCATCGGCCTCATCCCGGGAGTCGAAGTGTCGAGCGAGTGGAGCGGTATCGGTATTCATATCGTGGGGTTGGGGATCGATATTCACAATCGTGAGCTACAACGGGGGCTTGCGCGTATCATGGAATTTCGGGACTGGCGCGCTGCCGAAATCAGTCGTCTACTGGCCGTAGCGGGTATGCCGGGTGCTGAGGAGGGCGCTCGCCGACTCGCCGGCAGCCGTATGGTTGGACGCACTCATTTTGCCCGCTGGTTGAAGGACACCGGCCACTGTCAAGACAATGCCGAGGCCTTTCAACGCTGGTTGGGCCGCGGACAAGTGGCTTACGTGCCCAGTGATTGGATTCCCATGTCCGAGGCGGTAGATTGGATCCGGCAGTCCGGGGGCATCGCGGTGGTGGCGCATCCCGGACGCTACAAGTTGAGTGGTTCGCGCTTGCGCGCCCTCTGCGAAGAGTTCCGTGCCGCCGGTGGCGGCGCCATCGAGGTCAGCTCGGGTTCCCAAGGGGCAGCCGATCGCGAGCATCTCGGCAGATTGGCCCAACAGCTCGACCTCGCCGCCTCTCTCGGCTCGGATTTTCACGGGCCGGAAATCGGCCATGCCGAGATTGGCCAAATCTTTCCCCTTCCCGAAGGTGTGCAACCGGTTTGGGAACGCCTCGGATACGCAGATTTTTCATTACACTGAGCTACCCTTCATGACTCCACTGCGGGAAGAACCGCGTTTGGCTGCCTGGGGCACTGTGGTGTTGGTGCTGATTTACCTCGGCGCCCTCTACGCCTTGAGTCCTTATGCGGGGCCCATACTCATGGGCGCTGTGCTTGCCACCGTTGGCTGGCCTTGGCAGCTGCGCTTGCAGCGTTGGCTGCACTTGCCGCGCTGGTTGGCGTCGATATTGCACGCCCTGGCATGGATGGCAATTATCATCATCCCCGCGGTGTTGGTCGTGGAATCGATCCTGCCCGAGTTGTTGCGGGTCATTGCCCGCTGGCAGAGCGGCGCGCCCCTGTTGGGAGTGCCCCGGGAATTGCAGAAAATTCCCTACCTCGGCACTTGGTCGGTCGAACACCTTCGTCTTTTGAATGGCGCCCATCTTTCTCGCTTTTTCAGCAACCACGCCGCGATCATCACCAGCTCCCTCGGACAGCTCTGGATTTTCGTTCTCCATACATTTTTCGCTGCCCTTACGGTATTTGCCATTAGTTTGCATGGACAACGCCTCGCTGAGGTACTGCGCCTCAGCGCCAGTCAATTGTGGGGGGCGGAGCGCGGCGATCGCTTCTTGCTGGCGGCTCGTGATGCAACGCGCTCGGTTCTCATCGGCTTGATTGGAGTCGGCATCATCGAAGGTTTGCTCATTGGCATCGCTTTCGGCATTGCGGGACTTAGTGCCTGGCCGCTGTGGACGGTCGTTACGGCGCTTTTCTCACCTATACCCTTTGGCGCAACGATGGTGGTGGGAGCTGCAACCCTTTGGCTGGTTTTTAGCGGCCATTGGTTGGCAGGCTTGGTAGTGCTTGGATGGGGATTTTTTGTCATTACCCTGGCAGATTTAGTAATCCGTCCTCTTCTGACTGGTTCGCAGAGTCAGGCGCCCTTTTTTCTGGTGTTTTTCAGCATTCTTGGCGGGGCTGCGGCCTTTGGCTTGATTGGTTTGATCATCGGCCCTATCTTGGTACTGCTGGCGCGAGGCATTTGGTTGGCGTGGGAGCGTCGGGTGCTGCTGGAACGAGGAACTGCCGGCACCGAAGCGCGATCTAAACCGTGACTGTGAGGAGGTGTGGAATGGATTACCAAGTTTTTGATCAGCAGTACAATCAGATTGCCCAGGCAACCCAGAATAATATTCAGGGCTTGCAGCAGGTGGCGCAGAAGTTGCAGACGGCCGTGCCGGATTCTGTGGTAGCGCGGGAATTGATTTTGGATCTCCGTAACATGGCCATGAATCTGCAGAGTCAGCAGCAGAATATCAATTTTTTGTTGCAGCAGATGGGACAGCGTATCCAGCAATTGGAAATGCAGATGCAGCAGGCTGCTGGGCAGCCGGGAATGAATCCGGCCATGGCGCAGCGGCCGTGGAATGCACCAGCCCAGGGTATGGGTAGTGGTTTCATGGGCAACGTGATGACGGGTCTGGGCTTGGGCGCGGGTTTTGCCGTGGCCGATAACATCGTCGACGACATCTTCAATATGTTCTAAAGCAGGCCCAAAGTCTTGTCCGTATCCGGCGGCCTCTCTGGCCGCCGTTTTTTTCGGAGGTACAGCAGTGGCGGAAGAATGGATTTACGGCATCCACGCGGTCGAGGCGGCTCTGGAGGCAGGAGAGGTGGAGCGCTTGTGGATTGCCCAGGAACGGGTCGAGGATGGACGCCTGCGGGGAATTCGCGATATTGCCAGTGCCCGGCAGATTCCCGTAGCAACCGAGTCTGCCCAGTTGCTGGCACGCCGCTGCCATAGCGAGCAGCACCAGGGTGTCCTTGCCCTTGCCCTGCCGCGTCCACCCCGAGACTGGTCGGCCTTTATGCAGCAACTGCCTGCAGATGCTTTTTTGCTTATGCTCGACGGCGTCACCGACCCGCATAATCTTGGAGCCTGTTTGCGTAGCGCCGAGGCGGCAGGCGTAGATGCGGTCTTGCTTCCCAAAGACAATGCCTGCGGGATTACGGCAACGGTGCGCAAGGCCTCGGCAGGAGCGGCATCGCGGGTGCCGGTATTTTTTTTGACCAACCTTGCGCGCAGCCTTGCGCAGTTGCAGGAGCAGAATTTTTGGGTGGCGGGGTTGGCCGGAGAGGGGCAGCAGAGCCTCTACCAAGCCGACCTGCGCGGTCGTCTGGTCTTGCTGCTCGGCAGCGAAGAAAAGGGTATTCGTCGATTGCTGCGCGAACACTGCGATTTTTTGCTGCACATTCCCATGGCGGGGCGCATCGAGAGTCTGAATGTTTCGGTGGCAGCAGGGATTGCCCTCTTCGAGGCACGGCGCCAGCGGGCGACGCCGACCAGGAATTCGGGGTAGAATTGGGTAGAAAGGAGAATCCATGCAAGCCTGTCTCGTTGACTCCCACTGTCATCTCGATTTTAGCGACTTTGCCGAGGATCGCTCTGCGGTCTTGGAGCGGGCACGGCAGGCAGGAGTGCAGTCCCTGCTGATTGCCGCAGTGCGCCAGCCAGACTGGGAGCGGGTGCGTTCCCTCGCAGCGTCGGAGCCGCATATTTGGGGGGCGGCAGGGGTGCATCCCAACGAACCCCAAGAAGAAACGCCCAGCTACGAGGATCTCTTGGCGGCCCTCGCCTACGAAAAGATTCTGGCGGTAGGAGAAACCGGGCTCGACTACTACCGCCTGGAGGGCGACAAGGGTTGGCAGCAAGAGCGCTTGGCCTTGCACATTGCGGCGGCCCGCGTGACTCGCAAGCCCTTGATCATCCATACCCGCGAGGCTGCCGCCGACACCTTGGCCCTGTTGCGTAGCGAGGGGGCGCAAGACTGCGGTGGTGTCATCCATTGTTTTACCGAAAATGCGGAATTTGCCCGGGCCGCCCTCGACTTGGGCTTTTACATCTCTTTTTCTGGCATCGTGACCTTCAAGAATGCGCGCGATTTGCAAGAAGTGGCAAAGACGATTCCCCTTGACCGCCTCCTGATCGAAACCGATGCCCCCTTTCTCGCGCCGGTGCCCATGCGTGGCAAGCGCAACGAGCCCGCCTTCGTCGCCCATGTGGCGGCTTTCTTGGCAACTCTGCGCCGCACGGATTTGGACCTATTGGCGCAAGCCACCCTGGAGAATTTCAAACGACTCTTTCGGCCCACGGAGGACCCTTGCGTATCCATTTCCTAGGGACAGGGTCGAGTGCCGGGACCCCGGTCATCGGCTGCGACTGCCCCGTCTGTAGTAGTGGCGATGCGCACAACCAGCGCAGTCGCGCCAGTATTTTTGTCGAGAACGAAGACACCGGCATCCTGATCGACACCGGCCCGGATTTACGCACGCAACTGCTGCGCGCGGGGGTGCGAAAAGTCGATGCCGTCTTCTACACCCACTTTCATGCCGACCACATCAACGGCATCGACGACCTGCGCGCCCTCAATTTTCTCAACAAACGGGTGATTCCCTGCTTTGCCGACGAGCGCACCGCAGCGGAGCTCGAGGCGCGTTTTCGCTATTGTTTCTTGCCGCCCGATCCCGGCTGGGCCAAGCCCTCGCTATCGATGACCACCATCACCTCCGCGCAGCGGCTAGGGTCGCTAGAGCTTTTGCCGATTCCGGTCCTGCATGGCAATTTGCCCATCTATGGCTACCGTTTTGGAGCTGCAGCGTATCTTACCGATCTTAAGACCATTCCCGAGGCGAGTTACGCCCTTCTGCGCGACCTCGACTTGCTGATTCTCGATTGCTTGCGCGAGGAAGAACATCCTACCCATGTGAACTTGCAGGAGGCGCTTGCCATTGCCGCCCGCATCGGAGCGCGGCAAACCCTGCTTACACACATGACCCATGACCTTGATTTCTACCAGTTGCAGGCGAGCCTACCGCCAGGAATCGCCCCGGCCTACGATGGCTTGATTTGGGAAGCGTAGTGTTTGCCCGGCGGCGCCTATTCTTCTTGCTTGAGCTGACTGCGAGCGTGCTTGCTTGCGGCGGTGTTCAGCGCCTGCAAGTGCAAGATTTTTAAGAGTCGTTGCACCAAGGGGTAGAGCAATACCGCCGAAACCGCGAGATACACCACTCCCGAGTACAGGGCATAGACGCTCGCAAATAGTTTGGCGACGGTTCCGTGCAAACTGGAAACCGGTCCCATACCGCTCAGGATCATGCTGGCGTTGAGCAGGCTGTCGATCCAGTCGATGCCCGCCAGAAAGTGATAACCAAGAATGCCGATGGACAGGGAAAACAGCAAAAAGCCCGTACCGGCGCCAACGTAGCGCAGCTGGTGCCAAAAAAACTCCCGCCGGCTACGCAGGCGCAGAGGTTCATGAATGTCGAGTGCCATGAGGGGCATGGTAGCTGCTTACTACAAGCTCTGCCAATGTCTTGCACATTGGCGCCGATGCAGTAGTGCTCTTGCTTTATTCGGCCCAACGATACTATGCTGGAGCCTTCTGTGAACGCTAGGGGCGTCCCGACCGGGGCTGAGAAGTACCCTTGGAACCTGATCCGGTTCAGACCGGCGTAGGGAAGCGGCCATCTCCTGGCGTTCGCGACCGTTAGAGCAGGAGCGACGCCATGGCAACCCAACCCCAGGATCTATCCCTTCCCGCGCAGTGGGAAGTCACTACCGGACCCATTCCCGGCTCCAACAAGCGCTATGAATCGGGCGTGCTATATCCGGAACTGCGGGTTCCGTATCGAGAAGTCTCGCAAACGCCAACCCGCCAGCGCGATGGTACCTTGCTTGCCAACCCGGCCATCCCCCTCTATGACGTGAGCGGTCCATATACCGATCCCGATGCCCAGATCGATATTCGCGCTGGTCTGCCAGCCCAGCGTTGGGGCTGGCGCTGGGTATTGCCGAGTCAGGTCGAGGTTCGTCAGGAGCCTTCCTCGGCCTTTGGGCGAGAGCGTTTGCACGATCCGCGCACCGATGCGATTCGTTTTCCGCGGCGCCCGGAAATTCGTCGAGCAGCTGCGGGAGCCAACGTTACTCAGTTGCATGCGGCACGCCTCGGCATCATCACGCCAGAAATGGAGTTTGTCGCCATTCGCGAGAATGAGCATCGCGACGCCTTACGGGCTAGTCATCCGGAGCTCTTTCGTGCCCACGCCGGGGAGAGTTTGGGCGCCCGATTGCCCGAGCGCTACACGGCAGAATTCGTTCGTGAAGAAATTGCCGCCGGACGGGCGATCATCCCCGCCAACATCAACCACCCGGAGCTAGAACCGACCATCATCGGTCGTAACTTTCGGGTCAAGATCAATGCCAATATCGGCAACTCCGCAGTCACCAGCTCCATTGCCGAGGAAGTGGACAAGATGGTCTGGGCCATTCGCTGGGGCGCCGATACGGTCATGGATCTCTCCACCGGCAAGCACATCCATGAAACCCGCGAATGGATTTTGCGCAATAGCCCCGTCCCCATTGGCACCGTGCCGATTTACCAGGCGCTGGAAAAGGTGGACGGCAAGGCCGAGGAACTCACCTGGGAGCTCTTCCGCGATACCCTTATCGAGCAGGCAGAGCAGGGGGTGGATTACTTTACTATCCACGCCGGTGTACTGCTGCGCTATATCCCGCTCACGGCAAATCGTCTCACGGGTATCGTCTCTCGCGGTGGTTCGATCATGGCCAAGTGGTGTTTGGCGCATCACCAAGAAAATTTCCTCTACACCCATTTTGCCGAGATCTGCGAGATCATGAAGGCCTACGACGTCAGCTTCTCCCTGGGCGACGGTCTGCGGCCGGGTTCGATTGCCGATGCCAACGACGAGGCGCAGTTTGCCGAGCT
>DDOU01000104.1 GCA_002341825.1 Candidatus Igneacidithiobacillus taiwanensis
GCAAACATCGCTCGCCGATGACTGCTGTTACGATTCAGTTTTTTCCCGCTATTGCCATGACGCATGTCGGCATACTCCCAAAAATGTTAGCTCAATCCGCCTCGACGGAGCTTTTGCTACCGAGCGGTGGCAGATTCTCCGGCGGCCAGTTTTCCAAGCGCATCCCCAAACTCAAGCCCTTGCTTGCCAGCACTTCCTTGACTTCATTCAAGGACTTGCGTCCCAAATTGGGGGCCTTCAGCAATTCCTGCTCGGTCTTTTGCACAAGATCCCCAATGTAGAAGATATCTTCCGCCTTGAGACAATTGGCCGAGCGAACCGTAAGCTCGAGATCATCCACAGTGCGTTCGAGCAACGGCATCAAATCCTCTACAAGAGCGGAAGAGCTGCGCGGCTCCTCGATGGTCGGCGCTTCCTTACCCACGAAAACGTCCAACTGCTGGCGCAAGATGCGTGCCGCTTCCTGGACCGCTGCCAAAGGCTCGAGTGTGCCGTTGGTCTCCACTGTAAGCACCAACCGATCGAGGTCGGTACGCTGCTCGACGCGGGCACTCTCGACCTGAAAGCTAACGCGCCGAACCGGACTAAAGCTGGCATCGAGCGCCAATACACCAATACGCTTTTCATGATCGCGTTGCCGCGAGGCGGCCGCCTGATAGCCCCTTCCGGAGTCCAGGCGCAAGTGCATAACTATTTCCACGTCGCGAGTCAGGGTAGCGATCACTTGATCGGGATTGGCAATTTCCACCCCATGCTCGGCGACGATATCGGCTCCGGTCAGCAGACCGGGGCCATGCTTGCGCACCGTGATCGTCTGCGCTTCCTGTCGATGAGAATAGATTGCAAGCTGCTTGAGATTCAAAAGGATATCAACGACATCTTCCTGAACCCCCTCCAGACTGGAATACTCGTGCAAGACCCCTTCGATTTCGACCTCGGTAACTGCGACGCCGCGCAAGGAAGACAGCAGGATTCGCCGCAAAGCATTTCCAAGGGTGTGTCCAAAGCCGCGTTCGAGAGGTCCGAGACTGATCCGCGCGCTATGTGCAGTGATGGTCTCGATTTCATAATTCTGCGGACACAACAGATCGCCAACTTCAGCCATAAATAATCCCCGTTGCTCCGTTTTACTTGGAGTAGAGTTCCACCACCATCTGCTCGTTCAAATCCAGCGGCATCTCGTCGCGAACCGGAACAGCTTTGATGGTAGCACTGAGTGCCTTGGAATCGACGCTGAGCCACTCTGGATAGCCGCGACCCGCCGCTGCCTCGACAGCATTGAGGATGCGAACATGCTCTTTGGCTCCCTCGGCGATCGCGACAACGTCACCGGCACGAACCTGATACGAGGGAATATCTACGCGCCGTCCATTGACGGTCACGTGGCCATGGCGTACGACTTGCCGAGCCTCGGCGCGGGAGGAGCCGAAGCCCAACCGATAGGCGACATTGTCGAGACGGAGCTCCAGGAATCGCAACAGCAGCTCGCCAGTGACGCCCTTTTTCTGCGAAGCAGCGGCAAAATAGCGCCGAAACTGCCCCTCGAGAATGCCGTATACTCGACGCATCTTTTGCTTTTCGCGTAACTGGGTCCCGTATTCGCTCACCCGTCCGCGCCGCTGTCCGTGCTGGCCCGGCGCATAGGCACGGATCACGACTGGGCACTTATCCGAAAAACACTTCTCACCCTTGAGAAAAAGTTTACTACCTTCGCGCCGACACTGACGACAACTGGGCCCGGTATATTTAGCCACGACCTACCTCCAGAAAATTATACGCGCCGCTTTTTCGGCGGACGGCAACCATTGTGCGGAATGGGGGTCACGTCACGGATGCTGGTGATACGGAACCCGACAGAGTGCAACGCTCGAACCGTGCTTTCCCGTCCCGGCCCTGGGCCACTGACCTCAACGTCCAGATTCTTGACCCCATACTCCTGCGCCCGTCGGCCGGCGTTCTCGGCGGCCACCTGCGCCGCGAAAGGCGTACTTTTGCGCGAGCCGCGAAACCCGGAGCCACCGGAGCTAGCCCAAGCAAGAGCATTTCCCTGCCGATCACTGATGGTAATGATGGTGTTGTTGAAAGAGGCATAGANNGTGCGCCACGCCGTCAACAACGTTTTTTTTGACTTTTTTGCGCACACGCGCGTTCGTTTGCGTTTTTGCCATTGGGTCGATCCCTCAAAATCAGCGGGCGATGGGCTTTGCTGGGCCCTTGCGCGTACGTGCGTTGGTCTTGGTGCGCTGACCACGGACCGGAAGGCCACGCCGGTGGCGAATACCCCGGTAGCAGCCCAAATCCATGAGTCGCTTGATGCTCATGGTCACTTCGCGCCGTAGATCACCTTCCACTACGTACTTACCGACCTCGGCGCGAATGCGCTCCAGCTCACCTTCGCTGACGTCTTTTACGCGGGCGGTGAAATCCACCTCGGCGGCAGACAAAATATCGCGTGAGCGGGTTGCCCCGATGCCATAGATGTAGGTCAAAGCAATCCCAATCTGTTTGTTATTTGGAATGTTGACACCAGCAATGCGGGCCATCCCTTACTCCTTACCGTTCGTCATAGCCAACCCCAATCCTCGATCAACCCTGCCGCTGTTTGTGGCGGGGTTCAACACAAATTACCCGAACCACTCCATTGCGGCGAATGATCTTGCAGTTACGACATAACTTCTTTACCGATGCACGAACCTTCATGGACCGCCTCCTTACTTGGCGCGATAGATGATGCGCCCCTTGCTCAGGTCGTAAGGCGTCATCTCCACAGTGACCTTATCCCCTGGCAAGATGCGGATGTAGTGCATCCGCATCTTCCCAGAGATGTGCGCATTGACCACAAAACCATTCTCCAGACGCACCTTAAAGGTAGCACTGGGAAGGTTCTCAATGACTTCTCCCTGCATTTCGAGAGTGTCTTCCTTGGCCATTTGTTACCTCAAAAAGGGCAAAATTCTATTGGTGACGGCAGCCGCATCGCCGCTACCATCCACCTCAACGTACCCTGGACGCGAACGGTAGTACGCAACCAGGGGCGCGGTTTCCGTTCGGTACACCGTCAAGCGGTGACGAATCACTTCGGGCTGGTCATCCTTACGCTGACGCAATACGCCGCCGCATCGATCACAACGACCATCCACCCTAGGCGGCTGATACTGCACGTGGTATATCGCCCCGCAGTCCTCACACACCCGACGCCCGGCCAAGCGAGTGACGATCTCCTCATCATCGAGAACAATGTGAAAGATATGCGTAATACCAACGCCTCGCCGCTCCACCACCAGCGCGTCTAACCCCTGCGCCTGCACCACAGTGCGCGGAAAACCATCAAAAACCACGCCGTTTTTGGCGTCATCCTGGCTAAGCCGCTCCGAGACGATACCCAGTATCAGTTCATCGTCGACGAGGGCGCCGGATTCCATCACTGCCTTGGCCCGTTTGCCCATTTCGGTGCCTGCAGCAACAGAGGCGCGGAGCATATCACCAGTCGATATGTGAGGCAAGCCTGTGCTTGCCGCCACCACCTTGGCCTGGGTACCCTTGCCTACCCCCGGCGCACCAAGCAGGATGATATGACCAGGTTGCATGACTAGCGCTTACCCTGCTGGCCGCTCTTACGCAGCAGCCCCTCGTAACGATGGGTAAGTAGATGGCTCTGAATCTGGGCCATGAGATCCATCATCACTACCACCACGATGAGCAAACTGGTGCCACCAAAGTAGAAGGGCACGTTGTATTCGGTAATCAGGAATTCGGGCAGAAGACAGACCAGGGTAAGATAAATTGCCCCCCACAGGGTGAGGCGGCTGAGCACTCGATCCATGTATTTGGCAGTTTGCTCTCCGGGGCGTAGACCGGGGATGAAGGCACCGGACTTTTTGAGGTTGTCCGCCGTCTCACGCGGGTTGAAGACCATCGCGGTATAGAAAAAGGCAAAAAACACGATCGCCACGGTAAACACGACTACATATAACGTGGTGCCGGGACTCAGAGCCTGCCCGAAGCGCGCCAACCATTGCATGCCGGGCACATTGGCAAACCATCCCGCCAGCGTCGCCGGCAACAAAATAATGCTCGACGCAAAGATGGGCGGGATCACCCCAGACATATTCACCTTTAGCGGCATGTGGGTACTCTGACCGCCGTAAATTTTGCGCCCCACCTGACGTTTCGCGTACTGGATTGGAATTCGTCGTTGTGCGCTTTCCATAAACACCACAAAGGCGAGGACGAGCAACGCCAGCACAAAGAGTGCGAGTACGAATAAGGGCTGAAACTGCCCGGTTCGCACCAACTCGAACATCGTCGCTAGGGCCTGCGGCAGCCCCGCGACGATGCCCGCGAAAATGATCATGGAAATACCGTTACCGATACCCCGCTCAGTAATTTGCTCACCCAACCACATCAGAAAGACCGTACCGGCCGAGAGCGTGATCGTGGTGGTGAACAAGAATAGGGGGCCGGGATCGATGACGACTGGAATAGAACCACCGTGCATCTTCTCGATTGCCACGGCAATTCCCAAGCCCTGCAATAGGGAGAGAACAACCGTGGCATAACGGGTATATTCCGTAATCTTTCTACGACCAGCTTCCCCCTCTTTCTTCAACTCCTCGAGTTGGGGAATGACCGATCCAGCCAACTGGAAAATGATGGAGGCGCTGATGTATGGCATGATGCCAAGGGCAAAGACCGTAAGGCGAGAAAGAGCCCCACCGGAGAACATGTTGAACATGCCTAGGATGGTACCCTGCTCCTGATGGAAGAACGACGCCATGGCGGCCGGGTCTATACCGGGTACCGGAATGTGCGCACCAATGCGAAAAACAAGCAACGCACCCAGGAGAAACAGGATACGCTTGCGCAGCTCGGTGATGTTCCCCGCGCCCTGCGCAGCGTTGCCAAGCGCTCCAAGGCTGTTCGCCATGTTATCCCTCTACCTGCCCACCGGCAGCTTCGATCGCCATACGCGCGCCAGCGCTGACCCGAAGGCCCTTCACCGTGACCGCAGTCTCGAGCTTACCAGTGCGGATCACCTTGATCTGATCGCAATCGCCACGGACGAAGCGTCGTAAACGCAGCGCCTCGGCATCGACCACGCCCGCTATGGCCGCACTCTGCAACATATCGAGGGTAACTTCGACGACGACCGACGCGCCGCTGTTCCGAAAGCCGCGTTTTGGAATGCGCCGCTGCAAAGGCATCTGTCCACCCTCGAAGCCGACCTTGTGGTAACCACCGGAGCGAGCATGCTGACCCTTGTGGCCGCGCCCTGCGGTTTTGCCAAGCCCGCTACCGATACCCCGGCCCACCCGCAGCCGTTCTTTCTTGGCGCCCGGCGCGGGGGCAATCGTATTCAATCTCATGATAGTTCTTCCCAACGCAGTAGATACGGAACTTTACGAATCATGCCGCGCACTTCCGGCGTATCCGCAAGTTCCACACAATGTCCGGTGTGCCGCAACCCGAGACCCCGTATCGTCGAACGGTGCTTGGCGGTAACACCAATCAGGCTACGCACCAAGGTCACTTTCAACATTTTACTCATGACCAGTCTCTCCCTGCCCCAAAATCTCTTTCAAGGTTTTGCCGCGCTTCATCGCGATCGACTGCGGGGTAGCCAACTTTTCGAACGCATTGAATGTTGCCCGCACCACGTTGATGGGGTTGTTCGACCCCAACGATTTGGCGACCACGTTGCGCAGACCCACGGCCTCACATACGGCGCGCATCGCGCCACCGGCGATGACGCCACTACCCTCTGGAGCTGGACGAAGAATCACGCGCGCAGCGCCATGTCTGCCCTCGACAGGAAAGGGAATGGTACCACGCATCAGCGGAACCTGGGTTAGATAGCGACGCGCTTGGTCCGTAGCTTTCTGTATTCCTGCCGGCACTTCTTTGGCCTTACCGCGACCAAAGCCAACCTTACCATCGCCATCACCGACCACCATCAACGCTGCAAAACCAAACTGTCGTCCACCTTTGACAACTTTGGAAACCCGATTGATGTGAATCAATTTTTCCAACATGCCATCACTTGGCTGTTGACTCTCCCGATTCTCTCTTGCCATCGTAATACTCCGTCAAAAGGACAGTCCGCTTTCGCGGGCTGCCTCGGCGAGGGCCTTGACTCGGCCATGAAAGCGATAACCACTGCGGTCGAACGCGACCTCGGTGATCCCCAGATCTTTCGCTTTTTCCGCCACACGCTTGCCAATGGCCGCCGCACTCTCGGCACTGCCGCCGTTTTTTAAGGCACTACGCATCTCTTTCTCCACGGAAGACGCCTGCGTAAGAACCCGACCCTGGCTATCGTCGATGATCTGAGCGTAGATATGTTTCCCGGAACGGAAGACCGCAAGGCGGAGCTTGCCCTGCGCGGCAATGCGCGCACGGGTCTTTCTAGCACGCCGAAGACGACTGATATTCTTGTCCATTGCTGATCTCCCTTACTTCTTCTTGGCTTCTTTACGCCGGACCTGTTCGCCGGCATAACGAACACCTTTACCCTTGTAGGGCTCCGGTGGCCGATAAGCGCGGATATCTGCTGCGACCTGACCAACGAGCTGTTTATCGACTCCGCGAATCACGATCTCGGTCTGCGAGGGCGTTTCGATGGTGATGGAATCGGGAACGGGATACTCGACTGGGTGGGAAAAACCCAGACTGAGCCCCAGGGTTTTGCCTTTAGCCTGGGCACGATAGCCGACCCCGATGATCTCCAACCTTCTCTCGAAGCCTTGCGATACACCACGCACCATATTCGCAAGCAGAGCACGCGCGGTACCGGCGTGGTGCACGACCTGCGGTTGCCAATCGAGAACCGCAGATTCTGCTTCAATGCGGATACCCACACCCTCCTGCAAGGGCATGGACAACTGACCCTTGGGACCCTTGACCACGACCGTCGTGTCTTCGACGCGAACTTCTACGCCCTTCGGCAAACTAACCGGCTGTTTTGCTATGCGCGACATAGTTCCCCCTTAGGCTACTACACAGAGCACTTCGCCGCCGATACCCTCGGCACGTGCCGCGCGGTCGGTCATGATGCCCCGAGAAGTAGAAACGATGGCGATACCGTATCCATCCCGCACGCGGGGAAGGCTATCGGCACCACGGTAAATGCGCACCCCAGGACGACTGATGCGGCGAATCTCGCTGATAACACCCTCTCCCGCATAGTATTTCAGGGTAATGCGAAGACTCGGGTGTCCTGCCAGCACATCATCGGCTACCTCGGCAATGTACCCTTCTTCCAGGAGCACCCGCGCGATGGCACGCTTGAGCTTCGAAGCCGGCACCTGGACGACACTCTTACCTACTGCCTGCGCATTGCGAATGCGGGTCAACATATCTGCGATCGGATCTGTAATACTCATCTTTCCCTCACCAACTGCTCTTCACAACGCCGGGGATATTCCCCGCCGAGGCATGCTTGCGCAGGCAGAGACGGCAGAGTCCAAACTTGCGGTAGTAACCGTGGGCGCGCCCACATAATTGGCACCGGTGGTAGGCGCGCACCCGAAACTTCGGGGTGCGCGCTGCCTTGGCAATCATCGATTTCTTAGCCATTGCGATTCTCCTCAGGCGCGGAAGGGCATCTTGAAGGCCTTGAGCAGACCCAGAGCCTCCGCATCATTCTTGGCGGTGGTGGTGAAAGTTACGTCCAAGCCCCGCAAACGATCGATCTTGTCATATTCGATCTCTGGGAAAATGATCTGCTCCTTGACCCCCAACGAATAATTGCCTCGACCGTCGAAAGATTTGGGAGAAAGGCCACGAAAATCGCGTATCCGCGGAATCGCGACAGACACCAAGCGATCCAAGAACTCGTACATCCGATCGCCGCGCAGGGTCACCTTGCAGCCAATGGGATATCCCTCGCGGATTTTGAAGGCAGCAACCGACTTGCGCGCCGTGGTCACAATGGGCTTCTGGCCAGCGATACGAGTCATGTCGGCAAGCGCAGCCTCCAAAACCTTTTTGTCGCCGACTGCCTCACCAACACCCATATTCAAGGTAATCTTCTGCAAGCGCGGGACTTCCATTACGCTCTTGTATCCGAACTCTTGAATCAACCGGGGGACGATTTGTTCCTTATAAATTTTTTGCAACCGTGCTTCCATCAGTGCTGCCCCCTCAATGCTTGGCCAACTGTTCGCCGTTGCTCTTGAACACGCGAACCTTGCTGCCGTCGGCGAGGAACTGATACCCGATGCGGTCCGCCTTGCCAGTGGCCGGATTGTAAATTGCCAAATTGGAAAGCTGAATCGGCGCTTCCTTCTCGATGATACCGCCGCCGTTCCCCATTCGATCTGGACGTTTGTGGCGCTTGATCATGTTCACTTTTTCCACAATGGCACGCCCTTCATCCGGAAATACGGCCAACACTTTGCCGCGCTTACCTTTGTCCTTGCCGGTGAGGACCACTACCTCGTCATCCTTACGAATCTTGCTCATGCGCGACTCCTACAACACTTCGGGCGCGAGCGAAATGATTTTCATAAAATTGGCGCCTCGCAGCTCGCGCGTAACCGGGCCAAAGATTCGCGTGCCAATCGGCTGTAACTGATTGTTCAGTAACACCGCAGCATTGTTGTCGAAACGGATAACGGAGCCGTCTTCGCGACGCACGCCCTTGCGGGTACGAACGATAAGAGCGTTGTACACATCACCTTTTTTCACTTTACCCCGCGGCGCCGCATCCTTGATACTGACTTTGATAACGTCGCCAATGTCCGCGTAGCGCCGATGCGAACCACCCAACACCTTGATACACATGACTTCACGGGCGCCGCTGTTGTCGGCAACCGCGAGTCGGCTTTGCATCTGAATCATGACGCCACCTCTTCTGCCAGGGCATGACCAACGATCGAAACCAAACGCCAGGTCTTGGTTTTCGATAACGGGCGGCACTCTTCAATGCGCACCGTATCACCAATCTGACACTGGTTTTCCTGATCGTGGGCGTGAAATTTCTTGGAACGCCGAATGTATTTCTTGTAGAGAGGGTGTTGAATACGCCGCTCGACCAAGACGACGATGGTCTTGTCCATGCGATTACTCACTACCGTTCCCACTAGGCTGCGGGGATTCTGTTCCATACTCATCGACTCACCTTCGCCTTTTTACCAATTTCGGTACGCATGCGCGCAATATCACGCCGAACGCCACGCAAACGGGCAGTATTCGCCAATTGATTGGTGCCATGTTGCATGCGCAGCCGGAACTGTTCTTCCAACAGCTCCAACAACCGCGTCTGACATTCTGCAACAGACAATGCTGCTAATTCCTTTTGCTTCATCCCATCACCCGCCGTTCTACTACGATGGTCTGCACTGGGAGCTTGGCAGCACCAAGGCGCAGGGCTTCACGAGCGATTTCTTCCGAAACGCCCTCCATCTCATACAAAACCTTGCCAGGCTGGACTAGGGCTACCCAATATTCGGGGTTACCCTTGCCTTTACCCATGCGTACCTCCGCCGGCTTTTTACTGATCGGCTTGTCGGGAAACACGCGGACCCAAATCCGCCCGCCACGACGCACATAGCGATTGATGGCGCGTCGCGCTGCCTCGATCTGTCGCGCCGTGACCCGCCCGCGAGTGACGGCCTTCAAGCCGTATTCACCAAAGCTGACCTTGTTGCCGCGCGTGGCGAGACCGCGGTTGCGGCCCTTGTGCTGTTTGCGAAATTTCGTCCGTTTCGGTTGTAACATCACCGCTCTCCTTACTTCTGCCCAGCGGCAACGCTAGCGGCGCTGCTCCACTCGAGGATTTCTCCCTTGAAGATCCAGACCTTGACACCAATGATGCCATATGTGGTCTTGGCCTCCGCAAAGCCGTAATCAATGTCTGCGCGCAGGGTATGCAATGGTACACGACCTTCTCGGTACCATTCGGTCCGCGCGATTTCTGCGCCACCAAGCCGCCCGGCACAATTGATGCGCATCCCTTGCGCGCCAAAACGCATGGCATTGGTGACAGCGCGTTTCATAGCCCGGCGAAACATTACTCGCCGCTCGAGTTGCTGTGCCACATTCTCGGCGACCAATTGGGCATCCAGTTCGGGCTTGCGAATCTCTTCAACATTCACATGAACGGGGACGCCCATACGCTTTTGCACCTCTGCGCGTAGCGTCTCGATATCCTCGCCCTTCTTACCGATTACTACACCGGGACGAGCCGTGTGCAGGGTAATGCGAGCGCTGCGCGCTGGCCTTTCGACGGTGATCGAAGAAATCGCTGCACCGCTCAGCCGCTTGCGAATAAAGTCGCGGATACGAATATCCTCTAACAATTTGTCTTTGAAATCTCCCTTGCCGTACCAGCGGGAATTCCAATTCTTAACGATTCCCAGACGCAGTCCGATCGGATTGGTTTTCTGACCCATGCTTTCCTCGCTTACTGTTCGGCAACTACGATGGTGATGTGGCTGGTGCGCTTGAGAATCCGCGTACCGCGTCCCTTCGCCCGTGCCGCAAAGCGCTTGAGCACTGCGCCGCCATCAATCATGATCGATTCGACCACAAGGGCATCGACGTCCGCACCTTCGTTGTTCTCTGCATTGGCGATGGCAGACTCCAGACACTTACGGATGGGCAGCGCCGCCTTTTTGCGAGTAAAACGAAGGATGTCGAGGGCCTTGTCGACCGGCTGCCCGCGGACCAAGTCGGCAACCAGCCGAGCCTTCTGGGGAGACATCTGCAATCCTTTCAATACCGCCGTTGATTTCATCTGTTTACCCTCAACGCTTGGCTTTCTTGTCGGCAACGTGACCTTTGAACGTCCGCGTCAGCGCGAACTCGCCGAGCTTATGCCCGACCATGTTCTCGTTGACGACCACTGGTATATGTTGCTTACCGTTGTGGACCGAAAAAGTCAGACCGATGAAATCGGGGGTGATGGTTGAGCGACGCGACCAGGTCTTGATCGGCTTGCGGCTATTACTGGCCTGGGCCTCTTGTACCTTCTTGTCGAGATGATGGTCCACGAATGGGCCTTTCTTGATAGAACGTGGCACGACGAATTCCTCTTACCTGATCAAGACTTCCGGCGGCGAACGATCATGCCGCTGGTGCGTTTGTTACGTCGGGTGCGATACCCCTTGGTCGGCTGCCCCCAAGGAGAAACGGGGTGACGCCCACCGGAGGTGCGCCCTTCACCCCCACCATGCGGGTGATCGACCGGGTTCATGGCAACACCGCGAACGGTGGGGCGAATACCGCGCCAGCGCGTCGCTCCAGCTTTGCCGAGTTGCCGCGACGCATGCTCATCATTGCCTACGACCCCGATCGTGGCGCGGCAGGATACATGAATTTTCCGCACTTCGCCAGAGCGCAGTCGGAGCTGGGCATAGTCACCTTCACGCGCCATCAACTGCGCTGAGGCGCCAGCCGATCGTGCGAGCTGCCCACCCTTGCCAGGACGCATCTCGATATTGTGCACGACGCTGCCCACCGGGATTTTACGCAACGGCATACAGTTACCGGGCCGGACGGGGGTATCCTCACCAGAAACCAAGGTATCACCTGCCTGGACTCCTTTCGGCGCCAAAATGTACCGGCGCTCGCCGTCGGCATAGCAAAGCAGGGCGAGATGCGCACTACGGTTTGGGTCGTATTCGATTCTCTCCACCTGCGCTGGGATTTCAACCTTATCACGCCGGAAATCGACGATGCGGTAATGGTGGCGGTGGCCGCCGCCGGAATGGCGGCGAGTCACCCGCCCCTGATGGTTACGCCCACCGGTCTGCGCCTGGCTGTGCACGAGACTTTTGACGGGTCCACCCTTGTGCAGATCGGTGTTGACCACTTTAATGACGAAACGACGTCCGGCGGATGTCGGTTTGGTACGAACAAGAGCCATGATTTCTCCTACCCTTCTCAGGCGACGCCGAGGTCGATGCTATTGCCTTCGGCAAGACGAACGTAAGCCTTCTTCCAGGCCGGGCGTCGTCCCTGTTGCCGTCCCATCCGCTTCGGTTTACCGTCGTAATTGAGCGTCTGCACCCCAAGCACGTTTACCTGGAATAACTTTTCCACTGCGGACTTAATTTCCGCTTTGGTCGCGTCGCGCGCCACTTTGAAAACGTACTGGTTAGCCGTCTGGGTCTGGATCGTGCTTTTTTCGCTGATCACCGGCGCCAGCAACACGAGATATTGCCGTTCGCTATTCATCCGTACACCTCCGCAAACTTGTTCGCCGCGGCAACATCCATGAGGACCCGTCCATAGCGTAGGAGATCTGCAGGTCCAACATCCTGCCATTCGGCCACACCGACATGCGGGAAGTTGCGCAGCGACAGGAAGAAATTCACCGGCGCCTCAGCCAGCACGACCAGCACATCATCGCCTCCCGCTGCCTCTAACCAGGCGCGTCCGAGTTTTGCCTTTGGCTCGGGGAAATCCTCGGTCGCGATGATCTGCAGGCGATTTTGACGCAGCAACTCGGCCAGAACACTACGCATGGCGCCAGCCCACATCTTCTTGTTGACCTTCTGCTTGTAGCTCTGGAGGCTACCAGGAAAAGCCCGCCCGCCACCACGCCAAATGGGGCTCCGAATGCTACCCGCGCGCGCGCGCCCGCCGCCTTTCTGTTTCCAGGGCTTGCGTCCGCCACCGCGCACCGCAGAGCGATTTTTCTGTACCGCGCTACCGCTGCGCAGCCCGGCCAACTGCGCCACTACCACTTGGTGGAGCAGCGGCTCGTTGTACGGTGCGCCAAAAACGGCATCGGAAAGTTCGACTGTCTCGGCATTGCCGCTGCTGATGTGTTTACTGTTGACTTCCATCATGCTGCTCCCAATTATCCGCGACGCGTCGGTCGCAACAGGACATGACCGTCATTGGCGCCGGGGACACTACCTTTGACCATGACCAAGCGACGCTCAACATCCACCCGCACGATCTCCAGATTAAGGGTAGTGATCCGTTCGTTGCCTAACTGGCCAGCCATCTTTTTCCCTTTGAACACCCGTCCCGGAGTTTGTCGGCAACCGATGGAACCGGGGGCACGATGCGAGAGCGAGTTACCGTGGCTTGCCCGATTGCTGCGGAAATTATGCCGCTTGATCGCTCCCGCGAACCCCTTTCCCTTACTGATGCCAGTGACGTCGATGCGCTGACCAACATTGAACATCTCGATGGATAGCTCTTGCCCAGCTTGATAAGAACCAGACTCATTCAGACGGAATTCCCGCAAAAAACGACGTGGTTCCACTGCGGCCTTACGGAAGTGACCGGCCATCGCGCCAGTGAGGCGCTGTGGGCGAACACTACCAACGCCAACCTGAATCGCCTCATAGCCATCCCGCTCTGCTGTCTTGACCTGGGTCACTACGTTTTCGGGGAGATGGACGACGGTTACCGGCACGACCTTGCCGCTCTCTTCCGCCACCCGCGTCATCCCAACCTTGCGACCAATCATGCCGATTGTCATCTTCTTCTCCTTACAGCTTGATCTCTACATCGACGCCAGCGGCAAGATCGAGCTTGATGAGGGCATCGACAGTCTTGTCGTTGGGATCGAGGATATCCAAGAGGCGTTTGTGCGTGCGCTGCTCAAACTGGTCGCGGGCATTCTTGTCGACATGCGGCGACCGCAATACGGTAAAACGCTCGATCTTGGTGGGTAGTGGGATCGGGCCACAAACCCGAGCTCCCGTACGTCGCGCGGTCTCGACGATCTCTGCCGCGGAAATATCGAGCATGCGATAGTCGTACGACTTGAGACGTATACGAATCTTTGAGCCTTCCATCATTCCACCACCTTCGACACCACGCCGGCACCGACGGTACGGCCGCCTTCGCGCACGGCAAAACGCAGACCGTCTTCCATCGCAATCGGAGCAATCAGGCTCACCTTGAACTGCACGTTGTCGCCCGGCATCACCATCTCGACACCCTCCGGCAGCTCTACCGCTCCCGTTACGTCCGTGGTGCGAAAGTAAAACTGCGGACGGTAGCCATTGAAAAACGGCGTGTGACGCCCGCCCTCTTCCTTCGACAACACATACACCTCCGCTTCAAACTTGGTGTGCGGCTTGATCGTGCCCGGCTTCGCCAGCACCTGACCTCGCTCCACCTCGTCTTTCTTGGTGCCACGCAACAGCACGCCAACGTTGTCGCCCGCCTGACCCTGGTCCAAAATCTTGCGGAACATCTCCACTCCGGTCACCGTCGTCTTGCTCGTGGGCCGAATACCAACAATCTCTACCTCTTCACCAACCTTCACCAGCCCGCGCTCAATACGACCCGTAACCACCGTACCGCGACCAGAAATGCTGAATACGTCTTCGATCGGCATCAGGAACGTCTTGTCCACCGGACGCTCCGGCATCGGAATGTAGCTGTCCATCGCTTCGGCCAACTTCAAAATCGCCGGCTC
This sequence comes from Candidatus Igneacidithiobacillus taiwanensis, assembly GCA_002341825.1. Taxonomy (GTDB): domain Bacteria; phylum Pseudomonadota; class Gammaproteobacteria; order Acidithiobacillales; family Acidithiobacillaceae; genus Igneacidithiobacillus; species Igneacidithiobacillus taiwanensis. The sequence continues at coordinate 14,390 of DDOU01000104.1, forward strand.
GCCAATCTCGCTCTGGTCCCCTTCCAAGGCCTTGAGCGCCGATCCAATCACCACCGGAATGTCGTCGCCCGGAAATTCGTACTTGGAAAGCAACTCCCGCACCTCCATCTCAACCAACTCGAGCAACTCGGCGTCGTCTACCATGTCGGCCTTGTTCAAAAACACCACAATGTAGGGAACACCTACCTGTCGCGCCAGCAAAATGTGCTCCCGCGTCTGCGGCATCGGACCATCAGCCGCCGAACATACCAAAATCGCGCCATCCATCTGCGCCGCTCCGGTAATCATGTTCTTCACGTAGTCCGCATGCCCCGGACAGTCAACATGGGCGTAATGCCGATTCGCCGTCTCATACTCAACGTGGGAAGTCGCAATCGTGATCCCGCGCGCACGCTCTTCCGGCGCATTGTCGATCTGATCATACGCACGCGCCTCGCCACCATACTTCGCCGACAATACCTTCGTCAGCGCCGCCGTGAGCGTCGTCTTGCCATGATCCACGTGACCAATCGTTCCCACGTTAACGTGCGGCTTCGTCCGCTCAAAC
>DDOU01000165.1:0-3234 GCA_002341825.1 Candidatus Igneacidithiobacillus taiwanensis
ATCTTCAAAGGCCAGCAAATCCAAGCTGTTGCGCGCCAAATTTTCCTCTCCCTCGGCAAGATTCGAGCACGAGGCCCGAGTCTTGGTCCTACTACGCAGTATGGGATCGCATCTAATACATCGACTCTCCTATTTAGTACAACGGCCGGAATCCGCTCGCGACTCCTGGATTGCCGCCCAAGCCGTCCTCTGCTACCCTGAAAATCAAGGGGTTGCTCCCATGATCGGCGTAGGCAACCTGTTTTTGGCCGCCATCCTTGGGGAGCTTGTGCATGCGACGTCTTCTTCTGCCCTTTGTCTGGATTGGCAAAGTACTGCATTGGCTGCGGGTTGGCGTCCTCAATCTGCTCACCCTGGGGGTTCTTGCCCTGCTCGTGGCCGCGTTGGTGGCACATTTCTCGTCGTTCTCCGAGCCAGCATCCAACAGCTCCGTGCTCTGGGTGCAACCCGAGGGCAGCCTGGTCTACAGCCGCAGTGACTCTTGGCAAAGCGAGCTCTTGCAACGGATTCATCCCACCCAACGGGATGTTTTGCTACGGCACCTGGTGGGCAGCATCGACCACGCCGCACACGATCCGCACATTCGCGTCTTGGCCCTCGACCTCAGCGATTTTTCGGGTGGCAGCCTCACGCAGCTGTTGAACGTTGCTGATGCCTTGCAGCGCTTTCGTGCTGCCGGCAAGCTGATTTACGCGTACGCGCCCAACTATTCTACCGGCACTTATCTCCTTGCCGCGCAAGCCAACGAGGTCTTTTTGCCGCAACTGGGCATGGCGCTGATCACGCCATTTTCTACCGATAGCCTTTATTTCAAGGGATTCTTCGATAAGATTGGGGTGACCGTTTCTGCCTTCCGGCAGGGCAAATACAAATCGGCGGTGGAGCCCTTTACCCGTAGCGACATCTCGCCAGCGGCGGCAGAAGAAAACCGGGCCTGGCTGCATACCTGGTGGCAATCCTATGCCGAAGCCGTGGCGCGTGGGCGGGGAACGAGCCCGGCGGCGATCACCCAATATGCCGAGCAATTGCCGCAATTACTAAAGCAGGATCAGGGCAATGCGGCAGAACTTGCCGTGCACGAAAAATTGGTTAGCCAAATTGGCGATGCCGAAGATTTTCGTGCCGCCGTTGCCAAGGTGGTAGGGGAAAAGCCCAACGACCTGCACGCGATTGGCTACCGCCGCTACTGGGCAAGCCTCGCCCACGAAAAACACGGCGCCGAAATTGCCGTGGTCCCCATCGATGGTATGTTGGTGCCCGGAGATTCCGAAACCGAGGGAGTGGTTGCGGCAGGCCCCACGGTACGTCAGCTCGATGCCCTGCGCCATGAAAGCCAAGTCAAGGCGGTGATTCTGCAGGTCGACAGCCCGGGCGGTGACGTCAATGCCGCCAATGCCATCCGCCGCGCGGTCTTGCGATTGCGCGCGGCCGGCAAGCCGGTGGTGGTGAGTATGGGCACTCTTGGCGCCTCCGGTGCCTATTGGCTGTCTACCGGTGCCGACCGCATCTATGCCGAACCCACCACCATTGCTGCCGATATTGGCGTCTTTGTCCTCGTTCCCGATTTTTCCGGCCTCCTGCANNAAACTCGGGGTGGGCTACTCCGGGGTCAGCAGTCTTCCCCATAGTCCTTCGCTCTCGCCCTACGCGCCCCTCGGAAAACCGGAGCAGCAGGCCCTACAGGCGGTGGTCGATCATATCTACGGGCATTTCGTAGACTTGGTGGCCAAGGCCCGGCACCTGCCCGTAGCCGAGGTCGACAAGGCTGCCCAAGGACGGGCGTGGAGCGGCGTCGATGCCTATCATCTCGGTTTGGTCGATGGCTTGGGCGGCATGGCAGAAGCCGAAAAAGCGGCAGCCAAGCTGGCCAAGCTGCCCGCGGGCAAGTACTGGCTCCATTACCTGCCGCGGCCTGCGGGAGAATCGACTCTCCCCCAACTGCGCTCGTGGGCGCTGGCCAGCCTTGCCCCAGATCTCCCGCGCGGCGTGGCCGATGCGGCCCTGCGCCAGGCGCAGCTCTTGCTGCAGTACTCTCGGCCCTATGGGATATTTGCCTATCTGCCCGTCCATACCCGGCTGTCCTGAGCGCAGTAGGCGTCGGCTCATGGCATGGTTTGATCGCTTTGCCGCAGGCGCGGCACCGGTACGCTGATCCTTATGCATCCGGTGCTCACCCTTGGGCCTTTGCGCTTGCCCCTGTGGATTCCCATCACCCTCTTCGCGGCGCTGATGCAGACTTGGCGCACCGGCTTGCAGGCGCGGCTCAAGGGTCAGCTCAGTGCGGGCGCTGCCAGCTTTGCGCGTTTTCTCTATGCCCTGCCCTGGGAATTTCTTGCCTTTGTGCTCCTCTGGGCTGACTTCGGCGGCAACACCCTTTTCCGCCATAGCCCCCTCTCCTTTTGGCTTTATTGCCTTGCCGGGGGCCTGGCGCAGATTCTTGGAACCCTCTTTCTCGTTCGCTCCTTCCATAGTCGCGGGCTGGTGACCGGCACTGCCTATGCCAAAACCGAGGCGGCCCAACTGGTGATCCTCACCACCCTGTTTCTCGGCGCCCAGCTGCATCCACTGGCAATCGTCGGCATCTTTCTGGCGCTAGCGGGGGTCTTGGTACTCGGCGGGCAAGGCTGGGGCATCTTCAGTGCCGGTTTTTGGCGCGGTCTGCTGCAGCCGGCGGCACGCTACGGCTTGGCCGCGGCTTTGGGTTTTGCCCTCACCGCCATCGCCCTGCGTGCCGCCAGCCACGCCCTCGACCCCGCCCTACCGAGCCTGGCCATGGGTTTGTGGATCCTCGTGGTGACCAACTTTCTGCAGACGCTACTGCAAGGGGGTTACCTTTTTTGGCGGCGGCGAGAGCAATGGCAAGAAAGCCTGCGGGGTTGGCGCCTGGCCTGGCCGGTGGGCTTGCTCTCCGCCCTCGGTTCCTGGGGCTGGTTTAGCGCCTTCGTCCTAACCCAAGTCGCCCTGGTGCGGGGTCTGGGTCAGATCGATACCCTACTCGTCTTCCTTTTTGGTCATCACGTCCTCAAGGAGCGTTTGGGGCGGCAGGAGATCGTAGCCATGCTGCTCATCGTCATTGGCGCCCTCTGCATCGTCGCCCCCGACATCCATTGGCAGCCCTGAGCCGGCACCGCCTCGGGAACGGCGGGAACGTAGGAAGCCAATGAGGAAGAGAAGAAGGCTCAGCCCCAGATAAGGCCAGTTGCCAAGGCGGGCGAAGGGCGTTTTGCCGGCCAT
>DDOU01000165.1:3273-7372 GCA_002341825.1 Candidatus Igneacidithiobacillus taiwanensis
AGTACCTGCCCAGTGGGCAGGATGACCGAGGTAATTCCGGTGTTGGTGGCACGGATATCCGGCTTTTGCTCCTGCAAAGACTGCATGATGGCCATCTGCAGGGTCTGCGCCGAGGCACTGCTGTGCCCATACCAGGCATAGTCGCTGCTGTTCACCAGAAAGGTGGCGCCCTCCACCACCCCCTTGCGCACGTCGCGGGAGAAAGATTCTTCGTAGCAAATGCTCATCCCGGCGAGTTGCCCGTCCACCGGCAGCACCGAGGACCCCGTACCCGGGGTAAAGCTCCCCAAACCCGGCAGAAAATGATGCACCAAAGGCCCCAGCAGGTGCGGAAAGGGAATGTACTCGCCAAAGGGCACCAAATGCTGCTTGCGATACCAGCGCAGCGGCGCCATGCCATCGATTTCCATGGTCGCATTGTAGTAGCGACCCTGCCCCGCATCCTCGGGAATGCCGATCATCAATACCGCGTGCTTTTTGGCCGACCACTCCTGCAGTTGGTGGATCAGCAAGGGAATCTGCGTCTGGAAGATGGGGAAGGCGGTTTCTGGTAAGACGATGAGTTGGGTGCCCGGCGGACTGGCAATGATCAGGCGCACGTAGCGGTCGAGGATCGCATTGATGCGGTTGGCATTCCATTTTTCGGAGATCGGAACATTTCCTTGCAATAGGCGCACCTGCAGGGGAGCACCAACGGGCTGGGTAAAGCGCTGGGTAGCAGCGAAGAGGGCAATGGCAAAGATCAGCAGAATGCCGGAGATTGCCATCGACCAAACGGCGGCCTCGCGTCGGCGGCTCAGCGCCCAGGCGCCGAGGCTAGCCACCCCGGCCGTCGCCAAGCCCACGCCGTATTGTCCCAACCAGGGGGCATAGCCCGCCAAGAACCCTCCCGTCTGGGTATAGCCGACCGCAAGCCAGGGAAAGCCGGTGGCAATCCGCGCCCGCAGGTATTCGGCAAAGACCCAGAACACCGGCAGCAGCCACCAGCGGGCTGCGGGCGCGAAGCGGCGCGCCAAGCCCATGGCCAAGGCCGGATAGAGGGCACAATAGGCGGCAAGGAGGGCGACGGCGGCGGCGGCCAAGGCCCAATCCATGTGCGCAAAATTGTGCAGGGTGATGGCGAGCCAGTAGACGCCGGAGCAAAAGGCGGCAAAACCAAACAGAAACCCCAAGCCCGCCGCGCGACGGGGGGAACTGCTGCGCTGCACGAGAAAAAACAGCAGCCCAAGCACCACAAAGGCGAGCCACGACTGCTGAAAGGGCGCAAAGGCGAGAGGCCAAAGCGCCCCCATCAGGAGAACGAGGAAGGCAGACCAAGCACGCGCAGGAGCAAAGTTCATGGGGCTTAGAGCCCTGCCTGGGGATCGCGTTCCACTGCCATCACTCCCGCGGCTGGGCTGGGTGAGGAGAGGCGAAAGGTCTGTACTCGCCGCCGATCGGCGCGCAAAACCTCGAGATGCAGGCCCTGCACCGAGAGTTTCTCGCCCACTCGCGGCACATGGCCGAGTTGCCGGCTCACCCAGCCACCGAGGGTGTCGGCGTCTTCATCCTCTAAGTGCACCGCAAAAGCGGCATTGAAGTCTTCCAGCGGAATCAGGGCATTGACCAAATAGTCGCCATCTTCGCGGGGGATGATCATGACATCTTCGTCGATGTCGTATTCATCCTCGATCTCGCCAACGATGATCTCGAGCACATCCTCGATGGTCACCAGCCCGGCCACGCCACCATATTCGTCCACCACCAAGGCCATGTGATGACGACCCGTACGGAATTCATAGAGGAGATGATCGAGGTGCTTGCTCTCAGGGATATAGGTGGCTGGGCGCAGCAGTTCGCGCAGCTCGGGAATGGGGGCGCCTTGGCGGCAGGCGCGCAGCAGGTCCTTGGCAAGCAAGATGCCCTGAACGTCGTCGCGGTCCTCCCCAACCACAGGAAAACGCGAGTGCCCCTGCTCCACCACCCGGGCGATGATCTCCGGCAGGGGGCTGTCGATCTCTACCACTTCCATCTGCGCCCGCGGGATCATCACATCACGCACCGTCAGGTCGCCAATACGAAAGATGCCGTCGATCATCCGCGCCGCCTCGGCGTCGATGACCTCGCGCTCGCTTGCCTCGCGAATCAGCTCGAGCAGGCTTTCCTGATCGTCGACATTACCGCGCAAGGACTGGGTAAAGCGCTCCCACCAACTGCGGGAACGCTCGCTACTTCGGTCTTCACTCATCGCTCTGGGTTCGATACGGGTCGGCCACACCCAATTGGGCCAGTAAACGGGTTTCCAGGGCCTCCATGATCAGCGCCTCGCCCTCCTCCTGGTGGTCGTGACCGAGAAGGTGCAGGGCACTGTGGATCAGCAGGTGCCGGTAGTGATCGCGCAGCGCCTTACCCTGCGCCTCTGCCTCCGCCTGGATTTGCGGCGGACAGAGGAGGATATCGCCCAAGGGACGACGACGCCCCGGCCAGGCCTGGACAGGCGCTGGGAATGAGAGACAGTTGGTGGGCTGAGGACGACCACGAAACTCCCCATTGACCGCCGCCATTTCGCTACTGCTCAGAAATTGTAAGGAGATTTCCAGACTGCCATCGACACTCGGATACTCCGCCAGGACCACGGCGAGGGCGGCGCGCAGCAGGCGCCGGGAAGGAATCGTTGCCTGCTCGGCGGCGTCGAGGGCGGGGCTGCACTGCCAATAGAGATAAAAACGTGGCCCGTTCATGACTGCCCGGTGCCGCGATCGTAGGCCTGGACGATGCGCCCGACCAAGGGGTGGCGAATCACGTCGGCACTCTGGAAAAAATTCATCGAGACGCCCTCGACGTTGGCGAGGATGTCGATGGCCTGCACCAGACCCGAGGGATGGCCGCGGGGCAGATCGACCTGGGTTACATCGCCGGTTACCACTACCTTGGCGCCAAATCCCATACGGGTGAGGAACATCTTCATCTGCTCCGGTGTGGTGTTCTGCGCCTCGTCGAGGATGATGAAAGACTCGTTGAGGGTGCGCCCACGCATATAGGCCAAGGGGGCCACTTCGATGATCTGCCGTTCCATCAGTTTGGCGACCTTCTCAAAACCGAGCATCTCGTAGAGGGCGTCGTAGAGGGGGCGCAGATAGGGATCGACCTTGTCGGCCAGACTACCCGGCAGAAAGCCCAGGCGCTCCCCGGCCTCTACCGCCGGACGCACCAAGACTAGGCGCTGCACTTGTTGTTTGTCGAGCTGTTCGACGGCGGCAGCCACGGCGAGATAGGTCTTACCCGTGCCCGCCGGCCCAATACCAAAGGTGAGATCGTGGGCACGGATGGCCTGGAGATAGCGCCGCTGCCGTGGACCGCGCCCGTGAATCCAGCCCTTGCGGGTGAGGATACCGGCAATTTGCGTGGCATCGAGATCGCTTTCCGACTCCAAGCGCTCCGCCTGAATGCAGTGGTGCACCCATTGTTGGCTCAGCGACCGTCCCTGGCGTAGCTGCGCGTAGAGCTTGCGCAGCACCTCGACGGCCGCGGTCACCTCGCTCTCCCCACCACTCAAATGAAAGCGCTCGCCGCGTGGCGAGATCACCACCCCCAGACCGCGCTCGATTTGTTTCAGGTGGATGTCGAGTTCGCCGGCCAGTGCTGCCAATTCGCTGCTCGTCGCCCCGGTAGCAACAAACTCCCGATGCTCCGTTGGCGAATCTGGCGCCGCCGACTCGGGCACGGCCGGCCTCAGCCCGTGGCGCGCACGGCCGCCAAGCGCCCGCGCAGGCTATTGGGAAGGGCCTCGGTGATTTCCACCGCCACCATCTGGCCAACGAGACCCGCAGGCCCGGCAAAATTGACCGAGCGATTACAACCGGTTTTGCCCGTCCACTCCTCGGCGCTGCGCCGCGACGGACCGGTAACCAGCACTTCCTGCACGCTGCCCACCAAGGCCCGGCTGTAGTCCTGGGCAAGCTGGTTGATCCGCGTCTGTAGAATGTGCAGGCGCTCGTCCTTGACCGCCTCGGGGACTTCATCCTTGAGCTTGAGGGCCGGGGTATTGGGCCGCTGGCTGTACTTGAAAGAAAAAGACTGGTCGAAACGCACTTTCTCGATGAGATCCATGGTCGCCTGG
>DDOU01000141.1:0-3935 GCA_002341825.1 Candidatus Igneacidithiobacillus taiwanensis
CCTCCCGCCATTCCAGCACCTGCCCTGGGGCAAGCTGTAGCCGCTCGATGCTCCCTCGTGCAATTTCGACCGTGTCGCGCGCCCCGGTAATTGGGGACCAGGCCGCATACCAAGGCCGCAGGTTTTTGCGCAGCGCGAGAATTTCGCCAGTGGCACTCAGCCACAATAGATCGATGGAAAAGCGCATGCCCCACATATGTACTGCCGTACAGGAGCGTAACCATAGGGCTTCCTGCGGCAAGGGTGCACTCCTGCCCAACCAGCCGCGGGCGCGCGACCAGGGGCCGTCGGCCAAACGCGCTAGAGTCCACAGACAGGTTCCATTACTCCAGATACTGCCAGGGCGACTCATGTTTGCACCTCCTGTACATATTTCATATAGATGACGAAAGCCAATACAAGGAATACGATGGGGAAAATGAACATGACCAGTGGTGCCAATAACTTTACCGGCGCTTCTAAGGCGGCTTTTTCTGCTCGTAGAAAACGCTCTTCGCGACGTTGTTCGGCCTGGGCCCTGAGCACCGGCGCTAGGCTACCGCCGCGTTCTTCTGACTGAATAATGGCAGTGACCAGGCTGCGCAGTTCTTGCATGGCTACGCGTTCGCCAAAGCGCCGAAATACCTCCGTGCGCGGCATGCCAGATCGTAAGTCTCGTAAAATGATGCGAAATTCATTGCGTAGTGGTCCTTCCGGTCCCTTGTCGACGGCAATTTGGATGGCACCAGTTAGATTCAGGCCGCCCTCTACCATCAAAGTGATGAAATCGAGATATACCGGTAAATCTTTGAGAATACGTTTTTGCCTTTTCTTACCTTGCTCCACGAGCCAGAGGTCTGGATAAAAACTGGCGATGAGCATTGCAAGTAGGGTGATTTCCCAACGAAAAACGCCGATCGTCACGTAAACGAACAGAGAAAATAGTAAGACAAAGACGGAAGATAGAATTTTTAGGGCAAAGAAATCTCGAGGGGTGATCAGGTACTGCAGCCCGGCCTTTTGGATGCGCGGTGCACTGCGAAAAACGATTTTATCTGGTAAAAAAGCGACAATGGTCGAATCGGCGAAACGCACCAAAGGCCAAATTCGGCGCAGTCCGCTGGGTAGTGGATCGAAATACTCTCGCGGCTGCCGTTCTACTGCGCGAACTAGGTTGAAAAGTCCGTAGACGCCGCCAGCAACCACCAACGCTACCAGGAGGCCAATCAAGAGGTAGGGTATTTGGCTGTTGCTTTGGGCGATGATTTCCAGCAATCGTCCGCCAAGTAAAATAAGTACCGCCAGTGCCAATACGGAGCCGATGATCCACATCATCCGGCGGCGAGATTTCGTATCTCGGAGTATAGCGCGTGCCGGAATCATGTCAGACCTCAATGCTTACGATTTTGCGGATGCCCCAATACCCGAGCATCTCGAGGATGATGGCAATACCCAAGACGGCCCAGCCCTTGTAGGTATCGAAGAGGGCGCCAGTGGCCGCAGGCTCAATGTGCATGAGTGCCAAGATGATCAGTACCGGTAGGGCGGTCATCACCAAACCCTGCAGCTTCCCCTGGGAGGTTAGAGCCTGGATTTTTTGTTCCATCATCAGGCGGCGGCGAACCGTTTCACCGAGTCGTTGGAGCGTGTCGGCAAGATTGCCGCCCACTTCGCGGTTGATGCGCAGGGCCGAAACCACTAAGTCAAAATCTTGGGAGTGGACTCGGTCTGCTAAGTGACTCACTGCGTCTTCGAAGGTAACACCGAGACGTTGCTCGCGTACGACAAGGGAGAGTTCTTGGCTCATGGGGGCGCTGAGATCTTTCGCTAATCCCTCGAGAGTTTGGCCGAGGTTGGCGCCACCGCGCAGGGCAGAAGCCATCATTAGCAAGGTATCCGGAAGTTGGCTGTGAAGTTGGTTAAACCGCCTTTTTTTTAAGTAAAGGAGAATGAGGCGGGGAGATATGGCGATCAGGATGGCAACTAAGACGGTTATCGGTAAGGATCCCAGCAGTAGATAGGCTAGGAGGGGCAGCAGAATCAGCGCAATGATATTCACTCGCCACAGGAGCGCAGGATCGGTGAAGAGGAAGAGATCAGTCAGGCTCCTGCGGGTCTCTTGCGTAAAGCTCTCCTTGCGTCGGCGCAATATCGTCCGAACCACGTTGAATAAGGTCTGCAGAAAAATGACGACCGATAAAAACACGAGGAGGGAAATGCCCCAATCAGACGCGCTCATGCTCTTCCTCTAGGAAAATGCTGGTATCTACCGGCAAACCGCGGGCACGCATTTCCTCGTAGAACTCAGGTATGCTGCCGCTGGCACGGAATTCTCCGCGCACCTTGCCATCGGCGCCAAAGCCCTGTTGTTTAAAGGTGAAGAGCTCTTGTAGCTGAATGACGCCGCTTTCGGTGCCGGTAACTTCGACAATGGCGGTCAGTTTGCGCGAACCGCAGGAAAAACGGGTGATCTGCACGATGATGTCGATGGCCGAGGCGATTTGTTCGCGGATGGCGGCAAGGGGTAGCTCCATCCCTGCCATCATCACCATGACCTCCATACGGGAGAGCATATCGCGCGGGCTGTTGGCGTGGGCAGTGGTGAGGGAACCATCGTGGCCAGTGTTCATGGCTTGCAGCATGTCGAGGGCCTCGCCGCCACGACATTCGCCAACGACGATACGATCCGGCCGCATACGGAGGGCATTGCGCACCAACTCGCGGATGGGAATGGCGCCTTTACCTTCTACATTGGCGGGCCTCGCTTCCATGGATACGAGATTTGGCTGGTAGAGCTTGAGTTCCGCGGCATCTTCAATGGTTACCACTCGCTCATTAGCAGGGATATAGTTGGAGAGCACATTGAGCAGGGTAGTCTTACCAGAGCCGGTGCCACCGGAAATGATGATGTTCTTACGCTGTTCCACCGCCACGCGCAAAAATTCGGCCATGCGTGGCTCTACTGAGCCAAAGCCGATGAGATCCTCCATCTGCAGACGTTTTTTGCTGAATTTGCGGATGGTGATGTTGGCGCCTTTCAGGGCCACCGGCGGAATTACGGCGTTCACACGGGAACCGTCGTGTAAGCGAGCGTCGACCAAAGGAGAACTCTCGTCGATACGTCGTCCGATGGGGGCGACGATACGATCGATGATGTGCCGTACCGCTTGCTCACTACTAAAAACAGCCGGCGCTGGCTCTAGTCGCCCGCGGCGCTCGATAAAGACCTCATCATATCGGTTGACCATGATTTCGGTAACGCTTTCGTCTGCCAAAAGGTCTTCCAAGGGCCCGAGACCGACCGCTTCATCCACTACTTCCTTGATGAGCCGCTCGCGGTCGATCTCTGGTGGCACTCGCATGCCTTGTAACACCTCGGAGGCCAAGCCAGTCACCACGCGCTGCAACTCTTCGCGACTGAGCGCGGTCAGGTCCATGCGGCGCAGATCCATTTGCCCGCGCAGGCGCTCTTCGACAGCTTGGCGCCATTGCATCCACTGCGGATCGATGAAGGTTCTAAGTTCCGGTTCCCTGGCGGGCGGGAGGGGGGTAGCAGAAACCTGTGCTTCCCGCACATCCTGCGCTGCGCGTGCAGGCTGATCGCTGAGGAGGACGGGTGCATCGATGTGTTCGGCTGCCACAAGGCGAAGGGTGACGCCGGCAACTTCGATGGTGTCGCGATGGGTGAGGGGGCCGTACCACTTGACGCGTTCGCCATTGACGACAACAGACCCAAGGGCGCCCAAAGCCTCCACGTACGGGCCGTCTTCCCGCCCGACAATGCGCGCATGCTCCTTGCCTACATTCCATCCCTCCAGTTGTATATGCGCTTGAGGAGAGCGTCCGATTAGGCAGATGCCATTGTGGGGGCGCACTTCGATAGGACCATGCTTAGGGTGCTGGGCGAGAACGCGAAACATCGTTTACTCCTTTTGGCTTGCCGAGGATGCCGTGCG
>DDOU01000141.1:4082-4697 GCA_002341825.1 Candidatus Igneacidithiobacillus taiwanensis
CGAATATTCTCCAGCGATGCCGGGGTAACCACCCGTGGTGTTACGAGAATCACGAGATCGGTATTACCCGACTGGAATTCTGTCGATTTGAAGAGATGGCCTAATATGGGCACATCGCCGAGCCAAGGCAATTTGGAGACACTTTTTGCGGTTTTGGGGTTTACCAAGCCGGATATGACCATGGTCTGCCCATCGCCAACATTGATATCCGCCTCACTACGACGAGTAAGAAATCCTGGAACATTGAGCCCGTTGAGAACGACGCTCGTGCCAGGGTCGATTTCCGAAACATCCGCCAATACGTGCATGGTGATGTTGTTGTCATCGTCGACTTGCGGTTTGAAATCCAGCTGAATGCCATAGTTTTTGTAGGTCACATTTTGAAAAGCTGCATTGCCGGTGGATAAGGCTTGCAGAATGGGCACCTGACCGCCGGCAAGAAAGTTGGTTTCGCCACCGCTGCGAGCGCTGAGTTGTGGGTTGGCAATTTGATAGGCGTCGCCATTGCTCACCGCAAAATTAATCTTGGAAAGCATGCCGGTAATGATGCCTACGTTCCAAGCGCCGGCAATGGGGCGGGCCAAATTAGTGAGATCGATGGCGCCGGTGAGTCCG
>DDOU01000075.1:0-9256 GCA_002341825.1 Candidatus Igneacidithiobacillus taiwanensis
TTCTCGACAAACTCCCGGGCATGGCCGACTTGCCCAGTGAGGCCCAAGACGCCCTGCAAGACAAAAAACCCATGCGTCGTCTGGAGGCGATCATCAATTCCATGACTCCGGAAGAGCGGCGCCACCCGGAGATCATCAAGGCTTCGCGTCGCCGGCGGATTGCTGCGGGGTCGGGGACGACGGTGGCGGAGGTCAACAAGCTGCTCAAACAATTTGAGATGATGCAAAAGATGTTCAAAAAAATGGGTAAGGGCGGCAAGGGCTTGGGACGCTTGCTAGGCATGAACCCCCGGAATTTGATGAAAGGCGGCTTGCCCTTTCAATAGGTCAAATTTTTGGGTATGATGCGCGCCTTTCCCGCCGCAGCGACGGCGGCGTCGTCAGACTTTTGTGAGGAATGACTATGGTAGTGATTCGGATGGCTCGGGGTGGCGCCAAGAAGCGGCCCTTCTACCACATCGTGGTGGCCGACAGTCGTGCACGCCGGGATGGGCGCTTCATCGAGCGTCTGGGTTTTTATAACCCCGTCAGTAATCCTTCGGAGCTGCGCATCGATAAGGAGCGCGCTGCCTACTGGTTGTCCCAGGGGGCACAGCCTTCGGATACCGTGGCGCGTTTCCTCAAGGCCGAGGGAGTGAGCAAGGCGGGTGTCAGCGCCGCCTGAGGTCGAGAGCTGGATACCGTTGGGGCGGATTTCCGGCCTCTACGGTGTTCGTGGAGCGGTAAAGGTTTTTTCTTACACCGAGGATCGAGACGGCATTCTCGATTACCCGGTTTGGTACCTGGGCGCAATGCGCCAGCCCTACACAGTCCTGGCGGGAACACTGCAGGCGGGTGCCGTGGTCGCCAATTTGGCGGGCGTGAAAGATCGGGAGCTGGCGCGGACCCTCATTGGTCAGGAAATCGCCATCCCCGCGGCGGATTTGCCGCCGCTGCCGGAAGGAGAGTATTACTGGCGTGATCTGATTGGTCTGCAGGTAGTCAATCGAGAGTCGGTGCTTCTCGGACGAGTAAAGAATTTGCTGGAAACCGGGGCCAATGATGTCCTGGTGGTTGTCGACGAAGCCGGGGCCGAAACCTTGATTCCTTGGACGGCCGAGGTCACGGTCGATCGGGTGCAGCGGCAGATTCAGGTCGATTGGGACAAGAGCTGGTAATGCGCTTTGACGTTATCAGCATCTTTCCGGAGCTGATCGAAGGATATTTTCAGGCCGGGATTCTCGCGCGTGGTCGAGAACGCGGGCTCTTAGCGCTGCAGGTGTGGAATCCGCGGGATTTTAGTTTGCTGCCACACCGGCGCGTAGATGATCGACCCTTTGGCGGCGGTCCAGGGATGCTGATGCAGGCGCCGCCCTTGGTCGCCGCGATCGCGGCGGCACGGGAGCAAAACCCGGGAGCGCCGGTGGCGTATTTGTCGCCCCAGGGGCGCCCGCTGCGCCAAGCGGATTGTGAGCGCTTCAGTAAGCGTTCGGGAATGATTTTGCTGGCAGGGCGCTACGAGGGCGTCGACGAGCGGATCATGGCGGCAGTGGATGAGGAATGGTCGCTCGGAGACTATGTACTTGCCGGTGGCGAGTTGGCGGCGCTGGTGTTGATGGAGGCAACGGCAAGACTTCTTCCTGGCGTTCTTGGGCATGCGGCTTCCGCGCAGGAAGACAGTTTTGCTGCGGAAAATCTCTTGGATTGTCCGCATTATACCCGTCCAGAGTCTTGGCAGGGGGCGGTGGTGCCGGCGGTCCTACTGTCGGGAGACCATGCTCGCATCGCCCGCTGGCGGCGCGGTCAGGCGCTGCTGCGGACGCGGGCACGGCGGCCCGATTTGTGGGCGCAACGTGTTTTGACGGCAGAAGACGTACGTTGTCTGCAAGAGGCAGAGAGCGAAGATGAGTTTGGTAGGGTGTGAAGGAGAAGGGCAATGAACATTATCGACGAAATCAACCAGGAACAAATTAAGAGCGAGATTCCCGATTTTATTGCCGGGGACACCGTCGCCGTGCATGTACGCGTCAAGGAAGGCGAGCGCGAACGTGTGCAGATCTTCGAAGGTCTGTGTATCGCGCGGCGCAACCGGGGCGTGCACTCCTCCTTCACCGTACGCAAAATCTCGAGTGGTGAGGGCGTCGAGCGGGTTTTCCCTATCCATTCGCCGCTGGTCGCCAAGGTCGAGGTCAAGCGGCGTGGCGACGTTCGTCGTGCCAAGCTCTACTATCTGCGTGATCTTTCCGGTAAGGCAGCCCGCATCCGCGAAAAATTGAGCTGATGGACGAATTGCAGTCCGCCGTCTTGCTTCGGCAATGGCGGATGGCTGCGCCAGCGGAGCAGGACCGTAGCTGGGCCGATGCGGAGCTCCGCCAGGCTCTTGCCAGCGCTGTAGTGCACGAAAGCCTGTCCCTGTCTTGGGGACAGGTCGATTTACATTCTTGCCGCCATTGGCTTGCTCAGCTCGACACGGTTACCGCGGCGGCCTCCTTGCCTGGACGGCTGGCAGCGCAGCTTCTGCAGTCTCCGCCCGCTAGCGAGAGGGAGGCCGTACCTCTGCAGACGTGGTCGCAGATCCCCGCCGATGCCCCTCTGCCTATCGATATGGAAGTCGATATACTCGCCGAAGCGATCGAACAGCGAGACAGCGACCGACTCTTGCCCCTGCTGCGCAGCATGGCCGAAGATCCCAAGGCGCGGCAGATCGTCATCGATCGATTACGCCTGCGCGTAGCCGAGGATGGCTATGCCCACGGCCTGCGCAGCCGCCTCTTTCACACCTGGGCGCAGCTTGCCGATTATCTTCCCAGCAGCGACTTCACCCCTTTGACCATGCTGGCTCTCACCCAGCATTGGAAGCTACCCGAGGCCTGCGCCGTGGTGGTGCCCGAAGGACGCGCCGAGCGACGCGCCGAAACTGGCAAAGCACTGCTGCAAAGCCTGCGCGAGCGCGATTTGCGTGCCTACATGGAGCATTTGCGCGGTATGGGTGATCAGCCCTTGGCGGCCCTGCGCCAGCTCCTTCTGGCGCTCGGTTTGATGATCATCGAGTACCCGCGCGGCGAATCTCTCGTCTCTCTCGGCGAAATTTACTTGTGGTTGGCCGCGGTATTACACATGCCCCATCGCAGCCTACGCCGCAGCCGACGCATCCTATTTAGCGTGGCGGCGGATTTGTTTCGTTTTGCTGGATGGACGGCGCAACGAGACTGGCCGGGCTATACGGAGATGGCGGCGTTTCGCCATACCCTGTCGGAATCCCCACAACCGCAAAGGTATAGCGAAGACTGGCAACGGGTGCTGCAGGTACAGGCCCTCGGCTCGGAAGCCTTGGTCGACTGGTACCAGCAGCGGGCGGCTCGGCAATTGTTGCAAACGCCATTGCCGGATACTCGGTTTTGGGCCCATTGGCAGGAAACCCAGACGGCCATCCGAGATCTTGCCGGACCACTCCTCTGGATCCATCCCCTGGTATTCCTGCGTCTCTATCCGGAATGAGCCGCTGGCTCTATCGGGCCGGAGCCCATGACGTCTTGGTGCTGGAGTTTGCCGAGTCCGTGCTGTGTTCCTTGTCGCGCGCGACCCCTACGGCTGACCAGGACCTTCCCGAACTCGGGCGTCGGCATCCCGTAACACAGGTGCTGGATGCCTATTTTGCCGGTGACTTTTCGCGTTATGCCCAACTCTTGGCGCAGTTATCCATCCACGTAACGGGTACTCCCTACCAACTGCGGGTTTGGCATGCGCTGCGAGAGATCCCGCTCGGTAGTGCGCATACCTATGGCACTCTGGCGCAGCGCCTGGGGAGCGCACCCCGTGCCGTTGGTCAAGCCTGTCGGCACAACCCCATCGCTATACTCATTCCTTGCCATCGCATCGTTTCGTGCCGCGACTGGGGCGGATATGGCGGACAGCGAAGTGGACCCGAACTGGAATGGAAGCAGTTCCTCTTGCAACACGAAGGGTATCGCCGTGGCTCAGACTGAGAGCGACCGCATTCCGCGCGACCCTGATATCGATACCTACCTCGACGCTCTGTGGCTGGAGCGCAACCTAAGCCCGCTTACCCTACGCGCCTACGCGCAAGATCTCGAAGCGCTGCAGGCCTATCTCCAACCAAAGCGTTTGCGCCAGGCAGTAAGTAGCGACTTGGCCGGCTTTCTGGCCTTTCGTCTGCGTAACGGGGCGGCTCTGCGCAGCGTGCGACGCCTGCTCTCCAGCTTCCGCAGTTTCTATACCCATGCCCTACGGGAGGGATGGGTTGCGCAGGACCCCAGCCAGGATTTGCAATCGCCACGCCTTGGGCGCCCTTTACCACAGGTGCCTTCCGAGGCCGAAGTTGAGGCCCTCCTTGCTTCCCCTGATGTCAGCCAACCCCGGGGACTGCGCGATGCGGCAATGCTCGAGTTGCTGTATGCGACGGGGCTGCGGGTTTCGGAACTGGTAGGGCTGCAGCTGGCGCAGGTGGATTTGCAGGCGGGGGTGCTCAAGACCTTTGGTAAGGGGCGCAAAGAACGCCTAGTGCCCATGGGCGCCAGCGCCCAAGACGTGGTGCTGCAGTATTTGCGCCATGCCCGCCCAATCCTGTTGGGTGGGCGCGCGGAAACGGCGCTCTTCCTGAGTCAACGCGCTTGTCCCATGACGCGACAGCGCTTTTGGCAAATCATCCGTTACTATGCGCGCTTGGTAGGAATCTCTTATCCGCTCTCACCCCATAGCCTGCGCCATGCCTTTGCTACCCACCTTCTTGATCATGGCGCAGACCTGCGCAGCGTTCAGCTCATGTTGGGGCATGCCAAGCTCAGCACTACAGAGATCTACACCCACATCGCGCAGGCACGTCTTGCTGCCCTGCACGCCGCGCATCACCCACGCGGCTAGGCAGAGAGTGCTCCTCTCAGTCGCCCTTTTTGGGCAGGCGCAGCACGACAAAGATGCTGGCCTTACCTTGGCGAATGAGGGCCGGAACCGGTTTGTCGGCAGGCGCTGCGTTGACCAGTTGCTGCAACTGACTGGGGCTGGTTACCGGCTGTTGATCGAACTGCTCGATGACCATACCCGGCTGTATCCCCGCCTCCGCGGCTGCCCCATTGTGCACGTCGAGTACCTCGACTCCCCGTTCGATCCCCAAATCTTTACGCATTTTACTGGATAGTGGCCGGGCGCTGATTCCCAAACGGGTAATCTTTTCGACGTTGGCGCTCGGGGTTGGGCTGGTTTCCAGGGCCGACGTCTTTTGCGGGTTGGGTAGCGCACCCACGGTAATTGGCAGGTCGATGGCCTTACCCTTACGCAGAATACCGATTTGCACCGTTGCCCCCGGTTTTTTCGTGCCGACGAGAAGCGGCAGCTGGCCAACGCTGTACACTGGCTTGCCGGCAAAGGTGACGATGACGTCGCCAGGGCGCAGGCCGGCCTTAGCGGCTGGGCTATTGGGTTCTATCGAGGCGACCAAGGCCCCCACGGGCTCATTCAAATGCAGGGCTTCGGCCATATCGGGGGTGACGCTCTGCACCTCGACTCCGAGGTAGCCAAACTGAATGGCGCGATGCGCCTTGAGATCATCCACCACCGACATGACGGTATTGATGGGAATGGAGAAAGAGAGTCCCATGTAGCCGCCGCTATTGGTGTAGATTTGGTCGTTGATACCGACGACCTGACCGTACATGTTAAAGAGCGGCCCGCCGGAATTGCCGGGATTGATCGGCACATCGCTCTGAATGAAGGGGATATATTCATCGTCGGGCAGAGGGCGTTCGAGCGCACTTACCACCCCTTGGGTCACGGAGTTGGAGAAGCCAAAGGGTGTACCCACCGCGAGGACCCACTGGCCGACCTTGAGGTCGTTCGAGTTGCCAATGGGCGCGGTGGGCAAATCCGTGGCATCGATTTTGAGCAGGGCCGTATCGTAGCGCACCGACAGACCGATCAGCTTGGCTGGATAGGCATGATGATTGGCGAGGGTAACGACGATGTGCTTGGCGTGGCGGACCACATGGGCGGCGGTAACGATGTAGCCGTCACTGCTCATGATGAAGCCCGAGCCGAGAGATTCTACCTTCTCCTGTGGCGGTTGCTGTCCCTGCTGGTCTGGCGAATGAAAATGCTGGAAGAATTGATAAAAGGGCGAATTCGGCGGGAACGGATTGCCTGCCCCAGGAACATCGCGTTCGGAGGTGGTGCTGATGTTCACTACCGCGGGCCCATAGCGCTGCACGAGGGGGGTGAAATCGGGCAGCGAAACCAAGGGCACCAAAGGCGCGCTTTGCAGGGTGGCGGTGCTTGGGGATACCTTCGGCGTTTGGACTTGCCCCGCGGCCGCCCCCGAAGCAAGCGCGGTTGCCGCTGCTGCGATGAGCAGCAAGCGGCGTTGGGAGAAGTGGGGGAAAAAGGTCGGGGCAGGCATCTCGTCATACTCCTTCTGTGCCGGTAAGGGCGCTGCGACGGAGAGTGCTCCGCCAGAAAAGCGAGCTCAATATAGGGCCCGCGCTAATTTACTGCGATATTCGTTGACCAAGGGATGCTCCTTGCCGAGGAGCAAAAAGATCTTGAGCAGGGTCTTGCGCGCAAGATCGTCTCGGTACTTCCGATGTCGCTGCACCATCTCGATGAGTTGATCGAGGGCGGCCTGCTCACGCCCTTGCAAAAGCTCACGTAGCGCCTGCTGATACATTGCCTCTGCCTGTTCATCGCCTTGGCCCTCGCGAATTCGCCGCGCAATTTCCTCGCCCGGAGGTGCGTTGCGTAAGTCCGTCGAAAATTCGATCAAAGCGCGCAGAGCCTCGACTTCCTCGCTCGTTTGCGCGACAGGGCTGATGGCATCGATCTCCGCCTCAGCAGCAGCGAGTTCGCCTTTGCCAACGAGGAGGCGCGCCAGTTCCAGACGCGCTTCGTCATTACGTGGGTCGCCGGCGAGGGCGGCACGGAAGGACTGTTCTGCAGCTTCCACGTCGCCGCGAGCGAGCGCCTCCAAGCCCGCGACTCGATGCTCGTCTCCCGCTTTCGGCAGGATCTTGTCGAGAAACTGGCGAATGGCGGACTCCGGTAGGGCGCCAGTGAATTCGTCCACCACCTTGCCGTTACGGAAGGCCTTGACCGCCGGAATGCCGCGCACGGAAAACTGCCGTGACAACTCGGGATTTTCGTCAGAATTGATTTTGACGAGGAGGAAGGCCCCCCCCATTTCTTCGGCGATGCGTTCGAGTACCGGTCCCAGGGCTCGGCAGGGTCCACACCAGGGTGCCCAAAAATCGACGAGAACCGGGCGCTGGAAGGATTCTCTCTCCACCACCTCGGCAAAGTTACCAAGATTGGCCTCAATTACCTGTGCCGTCACTGCCATGTACTACACTCCTGCATCTGCTCTCTGCTCTTCATGGTAGGCGAGGATGTCTTTTAGTCTCAAGGGGCTATTGTGCCCGTAGTTTGTGTATCTCGTCGACGATTTGCAGCAGTAGGGAGCGGGTGCTGGCGCCAAGCCCGCGACTGAGACGTTCTACATCCATTTTGCCTTGGGAGAGGGGGCCCAGACAGGCCCCCAAACGCGCCATTTCGCCACCTGCGCGTTGCATTTGGCTGGTCATCTGTCCAAGCCATTGTAAGGCGTTGACGTCGCCGCGCTGGGCCGCGACCACAATGCCAGCAATGCCGGGCGCGGCAAATTGCGGGTCGGCGCGATTCTCCAAGGCGGGGAGACTGGTTGGGTCTTGTAGTCCCTCGAGAATCGATTCGACGACAATGCTATCCTCCGCGTCCAAGCCCAAGCAGAGGGTGGCATCCCGCTCGCCCGCCAGAATCCGGCGCAAGCGTTCTACGAGAGCTTCCCAGCCATTGGCTTGGGCTACCCGCAACGCTTCCTGCGCTGCGGGGCGCTGGTCCGGATTTTGACAAGCCGTCACGATCAGCAGAATGAGCCGGGCGTGGGCGCGGCGAACCTGCTCGCGGAAGGCTGGAAGTTCTGACACCAAATGCGTCTCGACTGTGGCAAACTCTTTGAGTTTGTAACTTGCCTTCACTAGAATGTCAAAAGATTACGGCACTGGAGCGAAGATTTGGCCAAGGCGTGGTTGGCGCGGATGGAAGCTTGGGTTCAGGGTGGGGCGGAGATCGTCCGCGACCACCCCGCGGCCTGGTCGCGCTTTCTCCTGCTGTCTCTCGTCCTCACCGTTTTCCCGTTGCCTTTTTGGTTGATGTACGGAATCGCCCCTTTGGGACTCCTTGGGGGTCTCTATTTGGCGGGTCGCTGCGACGGGCAGGTCTACGATTGGCCGCAGTTGCGGCATGCCTTGGGGGTCGCGATCCTCTGGGGGATGATCCTTACTCTCTTCGGTCTGCTCTTCGAGTTCGGCCGCGAAACGGTCTTGCTCGGCGCTCTGCTCAGCGGCATCCAGGACGAGCACTGGCAAATCGGGCCCGAACCGGGTTTTTGGGGATGGTGGATGGGCTTCAGCGAACGCCTCACCGACCTGTCACTTACCCCCTATTTTTGGTTTTCTCCCGCCTTTTTCGGGGTTGCCCTCGCGCTCCACAAGGGACACGGTTGGATCGAGGCGGAGGTCGAAACTACCCTTGCCCTGCTGTTTCGGCAGGAGCTGCGTGACCCCCTGATCGCTCTTTGGGCCATCCTGCTCATCGCCAGTGTGTTGCTGCCCCTGCCGGCCCAGGTTGGGCTCGCCCTCTTGGTGTGGGTCCTTGGCCCGCCGATTGTCCATGTTGCTTACGAAGACATCTTCGCCAACAAGCAGCGCCCGCGGCGTAAGCGTGAAGGTAAGGCAGTCAGCCTGCCGGTACTCCAGGTTCAGCCACAAAAGGTGCGTGCCAGTTGAATCCCCTTCATGTCCGTAGCGCAGATTTTGCGCTTGAGTGTTGCAGCTTGGCCTTGCTACTGTGCGACCAGGAAAATTCTTAACCCAGGAGCCCTCATGTTTTCCGCATCTTTGCAGCTTGCCGATTTCGATCCCGCCTTGGCGCAGGCAATGGAGCACGAGCGCCTTCGTCAGGAAGACCATGTCGAGCTCATCGCCTCCGAAAACTATACCAGCCCGCTGGTAATGGCTGCCCAGGGTTCCGTGCTCACCAATAAGTATGCCGAAGGTTACCCCGGCAAGCGCTATTACGGCGGCTGCGAATATGTCGACGTGGTCGAACAACTTGCCATCGATCGTGCCCGGGAGCTTTTCGGTGCCGAGCACGCCAATGTGCAGCCGCATTCGGGTTCGCAGGCCAATCAGGCGGTCTACTTCTCGGTACTCAAACCCGGGGACAAAATCATGGG
>DDOU01000075.1:9317-15280 GCA_002341825.1 Candidatus Igneacidithiobacillus taiwanensis
GTGCGCCAGGAGGATGGCCGTATCGACTATGACGCCATGGCCGAGCAGGCCGAGCGCGAGCGCCCGAAAATGATCGTTGCCGGCGCCAGCGCCTACTCGCGGATCATCGATTTTGCGCGGATTGGCGAAATCGCGCGCAGCATTGGCGCCTATTTGCTGGTCGATATGGCCCATATTGCTGGTCTCGTTGCCGCCGGTTTGCACCCCAGTCCGGTGCCACATGCGGACTTTGTCACCACCACCACCCACAAGACTCTACGCGGACCTCGCGGCGGCCTCATCCTCTGCAAAGAGGAATATGCCAAAAAGGTCAATTCATTGATTTTTCCGGGAATTCAGGGTGGTCCGCTGATGCACGTCATCGCCGGTAAGGCAGTCGCCTTCCAGGAGGCCTTGCAGCCGGATTTCCGCCAGTATCAGGCGCAAGTGATCCGTAATGCCCAAAAGTTGGCGGCGGTGCTGGCCGGCCGCGGGTATCAGGCGGTCTCCGGCGGTACCGACAATCACCTCTTTCTCCTCGACCTTGGCGAAAAGGTAACGGGTAAGGATGCCGAAGCTGCCCTCGGCGATGCCAACATCACCGTCAACAAGAACGCGGTACCCTTCGACGCGCGCCCGCCCGCAGTCACCAGTGGTATCCGGATTGGCACCCCGGCAGCCACCACTCGCGGTTTTGCCGAGGCAGAAATGGAAACCTTGGGCACCGCCATTGCCGATGTGCTCGACGCGCCGGAGGATGCAGCGGTTCGTGAGCAGATCCGCGGGCGAATCATCGAATTGTGCCGGAAGTTTCCGGTGTATGGTTGACGGTGCACTGCCCATTTTGCGCGCACGACGATACCCGCGTCGTTGATTCCCGCATCGCCGACGACGGCGAGTCGGTCCGTCGACGGCGGGAGTGCCCGCAGTGTGGTCAACGTTTCACCACCTTTGAGCGAGCGGACTTGGGCTTTCCGATGGTGGTCAAAGCGGATGGGCGTCGCGAAGCCTATCGGCAAGAAAAATTGCTCGCTGGCCTGCAGCGCGCCCTGAGCAAACGTCCCGTTCCCACCGCGCAGATTGATCAGGCGCTGCGCAAGATCGAAAAACAGATTCGCGCCCATCCCGAGCGCGAAATTCCGGCGCGGCGCATTGGCGATTTGGTAATGGCGGCGCTGCGCGAACTCGACCCCGTGGCCTATGTGCGCTTTGCTTCGGTATATCGACGCTTCGAGGATTTGCAGGCCTTCAGCAGTGAGATTCAGGCCCTGCTCGAGCCCAAATCTGGCAACAAAGATGGCCATTGACGCTGCCGATGAAGAGTATATGCGTGCTGCCCTACGCTTGGCCGAGCGTGGCTTGCGCAGCACGCATCCCAATCCGCGAGTGGGAGCCTTGCTGGTTCGTGATGGCGAGATTGTCGGGCGCGGCGCCCACTTGCAGGCAGGTGGCCCCCATGCCGAGGTCTTTGCTTTACAAGAGGCGGGTGCTCGCGCCCGGGGGGCAACGCTCTACGTTACCCTCGAGCCTTGTGCCCACCATGGGCGCACTCCCCCCTGCAGCGACGCCGTCATCGCCGCTGGCGTGGCGCGGGTGGTGATGGCCATGGAAGACCCCAACCCGCTGGTAGCCGGCCGAGGGGCTGCCCGACTACGTGCGGCGGGGATTACTGTCGATTCGCCCTGTTGTGCGGCAGAGGCGAACTGGCTCAATCGCGGTTTTTTGCAGCGCATGCGCGGCGGGCGACCCTGGCTACGGGTCAAGCAAGCCGCCAGTCTCGACGGCAAGTTGGCTCTTGCCAGTGGCGAGAGCCAATGGCTGACGGGCGAAGAAGCGCGTGCTGATGTGCAGGAGGAACGAGCGCAGGCGAGTGCCATCCTGGTCGGGGTCGGGACTATTCTTGCCGACGATGCTCGCCTCGCTCCTCGTCTTGGCGTCGACTTGCCCCGCTACCCGATCAAAATTATTCTCGATGGGCGGTTGCGTACGCCAAGCAATGCAGCGGTCTTGCGCAGTCCGGGCGAGACTTGGATCCTGCATCGCGATGACCTCGAGCCCGCTGCCGGGAGCGCCCTGCGCGCTGCCGGTGCCCGATTGTTCGGCTTGCCCGCCGCCGCCTCGGGCGTCGGCGTCGATTTTGGCGCATTGATGCAACTGTTGGCTGCCGCAGAAATCAACGAAGTCCTGGTGGAGGCGGGAAGTCGCCTGGCCAGTAGTCTGTGGGCTACCAACTTGGTAGATGAATACCTGTTGTATCTGGCTCCGCTGTTTTTGGGGCGCGAGGCAAGACCTGCGGCCGAGATCGGCCCCTACGCGGCGCTACGGGACGTTCCCCGCTGGCGGTTACGAGAGGCGAAGACACTGGGAGACGATGTCAAATTGCGATATCTCTGTGGGGAGCTTCACTGATGTTTACCGGGATCATTCAAGCGGTAGGTACTTTGCAGCAGCGCCAGCGCATGGGTGGCGATCAACGCTTCTGGATCGACGCCGGTGCACTCGATCTGAGCGACGTACAACTGGGCGACAGTATCGCGGTCTCCGGGGTTTGTCTTACGGTGGTGGCTCTGCAGAACAAGCGCTTTGCCGTCGATGTCTCTCTCGAAACCGTCGAGCGCAGTATTCTCGGTGACCTCTCGACTGGGGCGCCGGTCAATCTGGAAAAGGCGTTACGCCTCTCCGATCGCCTCGGCGGGCACCTCGTGGCCGGACATGTAGACGGCGTTGGCACCCTCCTCAGTGCGCAGAGCGCTGGTCGCTCGCAGGTTTACCGGGTGCGGGCGCCAAGCGAGCTGCTGCGGTACATCGCTAGCAAAGGCAGTATCACAGTGGATGGTATCAGTCTCACCGTCAATGCCGTCTACGACGACGGCTTTGCCCTCAATCTCATCCCCCACAGTCTCGCCCAAACCACGGCAAGACACTGGAAACCAGGACAACGCCTCAACCTCGAGGTCGATCTTCTCGCTCGCTACCTCGAACGCCTCATGGCCGATGGCACGGAAAGCGCGCTAGAATCCCGACTCAGCGCCGCGTCCTTGGCGGCCAAAGGATACTCTTGATGACCGAAGCCCGTATCAGCCCCACGGAAGAAATTCTCGCGGAGATCCGCGCCGGCAGGATGGTGATCCTCATGGATGACGAGGATCGCGAAAATGAAGGCGATCTGATCCTCGCCGCCGAGCATGCTACCCCCGAGGCCATCAACTTCATGATACGCGAGGCCCGTGGCCTGGTCTGCCTGCCGCTGACCCAGGAGCGTTGCCAGCAACTGCAATTGCCGCAGATGGTACGGCACAACACGGCGCAGTTAGGAACGGCATTCACCGTTTCCATCGAAGCGGCGCGCGGGGTGAGCACGGGCATTTCTGCTGCCGACCGGGCCACGACCATCCAAGCCGCCATTGCCGACGATGCTGGCCCTCAGGATATCGTCATGCCAGGACACGTCTTTCCCCTCGCCGCCCAGTCGGGCGGTGTGCTGGTGCGCGCTGGGCACACCGAGGCCGCTGTCGACTTGGCGCGCCTTGCCGGTTGCAAGCCCGCCGGAGTGATTTGTGAAATCCTCAATGAAAATGGCGAGATGGCGCGTCTGCCCGATTTGCTCCCCTACGCTGCCCGCCATGGCCTCAAACTTGGCACCATTGCCGACTTGATTCGCTATCGCCTCGAACGAGAGCGCATCGTCCAGCGCGAGGCGAGCGGACCCTGGCCTAGTCCTTGGGGCGAATTTACCTTGCATCTCTATCGAGACTGGGTTTCCGGGGATACCCATTTTGCCCTCGTGAAAGGGCAGCCGGAGCAAGATCCTGCTCCCACCCTCGTCCGCGTGCAGGTGGGCAAGATCCTCACCGATCTCTTTCTTGGCGATCAAGGCCCCGTTGCTCACGCCCTGGCTCGCCTGGCGCAGGCGGAGTCTGGGGTGCTGGTTTACCTGCAGCATAGCGAAAATGTCGAAATCCTGCGTGAACAAATCGCGGCTCTACCGACGCGCCCGCAAGGACCCGGGCAGAACGGCGACAGTCATCGGGTGTTGCGTACCTTCGGTATCGGTGCCCAGATCCTGACCGATCTTGGGGTGCATCGGGCCTTGGTACTAAGCGACAGTCAGTTTCAGTATCGCGGAATCGCCGGTTTCGGCCTCGAAATCGTCGGTCAACTTCCATTTCTCGACACAGGAAAACAGGCATGATCGAGCGCATCGAAGGAAATCTGCAGGTTACAGCGGGGGAGCGCTATGCGCTGCTGGTTTCTCGTTTCAATAGTTTCATCAGTCAGCAGCTGGAACAGGGTGCCATCGACGCACTGCGGCGGCACGGCGCCAGTGAGGAGCAACTGCAGGTCGTTTATGCACCAGGTGCTTACGAAATTCCCTTGGTGGCGCAACGGCTGGCCCGTTCCGGAAAATTCGCCGCCGTCATCTGCTTGGGCGCGGTGATCCGTGGTGGAACCCCACATTTTGACTATGTTGCCGGTGAAGTTGCCAAGGGGATCGCACAGGTAGGTCTCGATACCGGCGTACCGATAATCTTCGGTATCCTCACTACCGACAGTATCGAACAGGCAATTGAACGTGCCGGAACCAAGGCCGGCAACAAGGGCTTCGATGCTGCGGTAACGGCGATGGAAATGGTGCAGTTGCTGAAACGCCTGTGACTACGCTGCGCACCCCTAGCCGACGGCGTCTCGCCCGCGTCGCTTTGGTCCAGGCTCTCTATCAACTGCAGATCAACCCAACGCCTTGCGGGGAGCTGATGGAGCAATTCCATGCCGACCCCGAGCGTCTAGAAGGGGCGGATATGGCATTCTTCGATCGCTTGTGGCCTACCCTCTGTGCTCAAATCGAGTCTCTCGACCCAAGCATTGCCGCCGCCCTCAACGATCGTCGTTGGCGAGAGGAAGTCAACGAGGTCGAGCGCGCCATTCTTCGCCTCGCGGCCTTCGAGTTACGTTACGAGTTGCAGACGCCAATGCGGGTAATCCTCAATGAGGCCATTGAACTCGACAAGGCTTTTGGTGCGGAACAGGGGCATCGCTTCATCAACGGTGTGCTCGATCAGCTGGCAAGGCGCTGGCGAAGGGCGGAGATCGTCGGAGTAGAGGAAGATGCGGCCAAAAAGCTCTAGTCAAGCATGAGCCTTTTGTCGTAACCTTCTGAGTGCTGGGGTTTTCTTTTGGGGTTTCCATGAAAAAATTGCATCTTGTCTATGTCGTTTCCGCTCTCCTGCTAGGTACTTCCGTTTCGGCGTTGGCGGTGGCTGATCGTTCGGTCCTCGAGGATTCCGCTACCACTTCGCCGGAAGCACTCACCGCCGCGAAACTCGAGAACAGCATTGGTACCCGCTGCGCTACGGGTGAGGGCGTTCCGCAAAACTATGCGCTTGCCGCCGAGTGGTTCGAAAAAGCAGCGCGCCACGGCTATGGTAAGGCCGAGTATAACCTTGGCACCCAATATTATTTTGGTCAGGGAGTCAAGCAAGACTACGCGAAAGCCGCTTATTGGTGGGAACAGGCCGCTGCGCAGGGAATCGCCTCGGCACAGTACAATCTTGGCAACCTTTACTACCAGGGTATTGGTGTGCCGCAGGATTTTGAAAAGGCTGCGCACTGGTGGCAAATGGCCTCCGAGGGGGGTATCGTGCAGGCCAAGGCGAATTTGGAAGTACTAAAGAAATGGCAGGAGCAGCATCTCAAGACCGTGGCCGAGAAGACCACGGTCACTCCGTAAGGTGCGACTAAGCTGAGGTACCGCTGCCGGCAGACTCCTCTGCCTGTGGCGCCTGCCGGGCAATTTCCTCTTCCAGGGCCTTGCGTCGGCCGATTTCATTGGCGAGCTTCGTTTCCAGCTCGCCAATTTGTTTGCCATGCTTGCGAATACGCCAACGATTGCGCAGGTGGGTAGGCAGATACAGGATCGCGCTGGCAAAGGCGCCAGCAACAAAGGCGATCAGCACGATTATCCCAGCAGACTGCTGAAACTCCCA
>DDOU01000128.1:0-573 GCA_002341825.1 Candidatus Igneacidithiobacillus taiwanensis
CGGCGGCACCCCATCCTCGCGGCGGGCGTCGCCAATGGCGTTGCCTGCCCCCAAAAAGAGCGAAGCCTTGAAGAAGCCATGGGCAATGAGGTGAAACACTGCCAAGGGAAAGGCGCCAAGACCGCATTCCATGACCATGAAACCCATCTGTCCCATGGTGGAATAGCCGAGGGAGCGCTTGATATCGTTCTGGATGAGCATGAGCGCCGATCCCAATACCGCGGTAATCAAGCCGACCACGAAGGCGATATGCAGAGCGAGGCTGGTGTACTCGAAAATCGGCGCAAAGCGGTTGAAAAGAAAGCCGCCGGCGTTGACGATTCCCGCATGCATCAGCGCCGAGACTGGGGTCGGCCCATCCATGGTGTAAGGGAGCCATCCATGCAACAAAAATTGCGCCGAGCGGGCAAAGGCCGCGAGGGCAATGAGCAGGCCTACCCAAGCAGGCACCGACATGCCCCACAACTGTGCGGCATCCGGCGCCGCGGCAACCTGCGCAAAGATCACCGGCAAGGACAGACTATGGTAGGTTTTGTACAGGATGAAGGCCGCCAACCACAGCGGCAGATCGCC
>DDOU01000128.1:672-2755 GCA_002341825.1 Candidatus Igneacidithiobacillus taiwanensis
ACCATGAAGAAAATCGTTGCCGTCATCAGGTCGAGGAAGGCAAAAAAGCGCGGGTAATTGGGCTCTTCGATCATGTAGCGCACCGAATACATGTGCACGAGCAAACTGATCCCAGAAACAAAGGACCACATGATCAATGCCAGCGGATCGAGCCAAATGCTGCCCCACAAGCTGCCGATGGTCTCTACCTGGGCGACACCAGAGTGTACATACTCGCCGAGTAGAATCAGCGATAGCAGAAACGTCAACAAGGTAGCGCCAACGCTCAGCCGCGCTGCTGCTTTCTTGTTCTGCCGCAAAAACAAAAAGATGAAAAGCGCCGAAACGACGGGCACGAAAGGAATAACGATCGCTAGGGTGTCCATCAATAACTCCTCGTTACCGGGGAATAGGGGCATCCAACAGCTACTGGGAGACCACAATACCCAACTACTGTTGCCAAATAATTTCTCATCAGGACTTCGTCATCGACACATAAAGCTGCGGCAATTTCAGCGGCAGACTGTCGACATGATCGAGAACCAAGTAATTGCGTTGCCCAAAAATACGGCTGACATATTCGTCGGCATAGGGGTCCAAAGAAAGGCAGAAGGTGCGGATTCCCTTGCGTGCCAACTCCTCTACCGCACGCTTGGTATCAAAACGCAAATATTGCGGATCGCGCACATCGTTATCTGCAGGCTCACCATCGGTCAACAGAATCAGCAATTTCTTTTGGCTGGGATACTGCTCCATCAAATGGCCGGTATGGCGCAGGGCAGCGCCCATGCGGGTAGAGAGCTTGCCAGTCATCCCGGCTAGGCGACCCTTGACCTTGTCGTCGTAGGGGGCTTCGAAAGATTTGAAGGTATAAAACTCCACATCGTGCCGACCATTGGAGTCGAAGCCGCAAAGCATAAAAGGATCGCCGATGCGATCGAGGGCGCCAGCCAGCAAGGCGGCTGCTTCGCGGGCCAGCTGCAGCACGGTAACGTCGCCCTCACTGCGGGAGCGAAGTTTATCGTTGGTGGACTCGGAAAGATCGATGAGCAGAGTTACCGACAGATCGCGAATATGCAGGCGGGTGCGGATACCAATGCGCGGGTCCGGCTGCTGCCCCATACGGATATCGGTCATGGCGAGAATGGCGGCATTGATGTCGATATCGTCGCCGTCTTCCACCTTGCGCGTGCGCACCACACCCTGGGGCTGTATTGCCTCGATCATCTTGCCGATCTTCTGCACCAGCGGCTTGTGCTGCTCGAGAAGGGTATCGATCTCTTTGGGATCGCCCATTTTCGGCCGTTTTTCGTAGACCGTGGTCCACAGCGGGCGCTCCAGTTGGGTTTGATAATCCCACTCGGAGTAGCTCACCGGCTGCGCGACCGGCTCTTTGCCTTCGCGCGCATTCAAAGAATTGCCATCGTCGTCGAAAAACTCCGTGGCCAGGATCCAGATCTCCTGGGCATCGTCGCCGGCAAATTCGACATCCACGGCGTTGATCATCTCCATGATGTTCACGTACTTGCGCACCTGGGGCTGCCCGCCGCTGAGAATATCCACGGCACTACCCTGCGCCGCCGCGGTCCACAAAACGCGATTGTCGTCACGATAGGGACTCGTAGGCTGATCTTTCTGCGCCGAGAATTCGAGTCCAAGCGCTTTGCTCTGCTCGGCCAGTTCCTCTGCCACACGGGTGATGACAGCGTAGGGATCTTCCGCTGCCGCAAGAATCTCGGGAAACCGGCTGCGCACCAACTCTACCAGGGGGTGATCATCGCTGTAGCTCGCATCGAGGAGGGCATACGCTGCTCGCTCCGCGAGGGCACCCAAGCGCGCTTCGGATGTGGGTTCGAGCACCGCCTGGGTACGCGACAACCGCGCCCAGAGCGGCAAAAGACCGGGAAATTTCTGCCCGGCGAGGGTCTCGACACGGGCATCCTCGAGCACGCCAATCCATAGACGCTTGAGGGGGGTGGCCAACTCAAAACGGGTATCGAAGTGCGACTCGACCACGTGGGCGGCAGCATGGGCCGCCGCAGCGCGGTAGACCTCTAGGGCAGGAATCTTATCCGCACCGAGGACGACATCGTCATAAGCGTCC
>DDOU01000135.1:0-924 GCA_002341825.1 Candidatus Igneacidithiobacillus taiwanensis
TGCTGCGCTCCAAGCTCTACGAAAGGGAGATGCAAAAGCGTGACGCCGAAAAGCAGGCCCTGGAAGAGAGCAAAAGCGATATCGGCTGGGGGTACCAGATTCGCTCCTACGTGCTCGACCAGTCGCGAATCAAAGACCTGCGTACCGGGGTCGAAGTGGGCGATACGCAAAAGGTGCTCGACGGCGGTCTCGACATCTTCATCGAAGCGGCCTTGAAGGCCGGATTGTAAGGCGAGGACAGGCATGGAAGAACGCAACGATCAGATGCAGGTGCGCCACGAGAAGCTGCAGCGTTGGCGCGAGGCCGGGCAGGCCTATCCCAATGCCTTCCGCCGCGATGCCGAAGCCGGCGATCTGCAGCACCGTTGTGCCGACATGGATGCCGCCGCCTTGGAGCAGGAGCCTATCCGGGCACGCCTGGGCGGGCGCCTGATGACCCGGCGCATCATGGGCAAGGCGAGCTTTGCCGATCTCCAGGATGGTAGCGGTCGGCTGCAGCTTTTCTTGAGCCGCGACGAGTTGGGCGAGGCAGGCTATGCCCGCTTCAAGGAGCTCGATTTGGGAGACGTGATTGGGGTCGAGGGGACCCTCTTCCGCACCAAGGCCGGGGAGCTCAGCCTGCGGGTACATGCCCTGCAATTGTTGGCCAAGGCCCTGCGCCCCCTGCCGGAAAAATGGCATGGCCTGAGCGACCCCGAAACCCGCTACCGCCAGCGCTATGTAGACCTGATCGTGACCGAGGCGGCGCGCCGCACCCTGCAGATTCGCGCTGCCACCGTTGCTGCCCTGCGCCAGGGGCTGACGGCCGCGCGCTTCACGGAAGTCGAAACGCCGATGATGCAGCCTATTCCGGGTGGGGCGACGGCCAAGCCCTTCATCACCCACCACCATGCCCTCGACATGACCCTCTACCTGCGCATCGCC
>DDOU01000135.1:1052-2777 GCA_002341825.1 Candidatus Igneacidithiobacillus taiwanensis
GCTCATCCGCGCTGCGGCGCAAGCTGCCCTGGGACGCACCGCAATCGTCTACCAGGGGCAGGAAATCGATCTTGGCCGACCCTTTGCCCGCCTGAGCGTGGCAGAGGCGGTGCGTAGCTGCAATCCGGATCTGCGCGGGGCAAACCTGCGCGACCCCAAAGTCTTGGGCGCCAAGTTGCGCGCCCTGGGGATGCCGGTGCAGAGCAGCTGGGGTTGGGGCAAGCGCCTCATCGAAATCTTCGAAAAGACCGTCGAGACGCAGCTACAGCAGCCGACTTTCATTACCGAATATCCCACCGAGGTGAGCCCCCTGGCGCGCGCCAACGATGCCGACCCGGAGGTCACCGACCGCTTCGAACTCTTCATTGCCGGACGCGAGTTGGCCAATGGCTTTTCCGAGCTCAACGACCCCGAGGATCAGGCCCGCCGCTTTACCGCCCAGGTCATGGCCAAAGAGGCCGGCGACGAGGAGGCGATGTTTTACGATCACGACTACATTCGCGCCCTCGAATACGGCATGCCGCCCACCGCCGGGGTGGGAATGGGCATCGACCGCCTAGTGATGCTGCTGGCAGATCAGCCGAGCATTCGCGAGGTCATCCTCTTTCCGCACCTACGGCCCGAGCATTCATGAGCCCCTTCGAACTCTGGGTTGGCCTG
This sequence comes from Candidatus Igneacidithiobacillus taiwanensis, assembly GCA_002341825.1. Lineage (GTDB taxonomy): Bacteria > Pseudomonadota > Gammaproteobacteria > Acidithiobacillales > Acidithiobacillaceae > Igneacidithiobacillus > Igneacidithiobacillus taiwanensis. Next base: position 1,713 of record DDOU01000135.1, read on the forward strand.
CGCTATACCCGCGCCAAGCGGCGCAATCATTTCATCTCCTTCATTACCGGTACTGCCATTCTCGGCATGGTGATTGGCGTTGCGGCCCTGATTACCGTCATGGCGGTGATGAATGGTTTTGACCACACCTTGCGCAGTCGCATCCTTGCCGTTACCTCGGATGTCATCGTNNCAGGGCAATGGGGTGCCGGTGCTCAACTGGCGCGAGGCAGAGAAGAACCTTTCGGCGGTGCGCGGGGTGACCGGCGTGGCGCCTTATGTGCAGGCGCAGGCCTTGCTCTCCCACGACGGTTTGGTCAGCGGCGCCTTGGTGGAAGGTATCGATCCGCAGCTCGAGGGAAGGGTCAATCGCCTTGCCCAAGACATGAAAGCCGGTAACCTCGATGCCCTGCACAGCCACCCGTGGGGCATCGTCCTGGGTACTGCGCTGGCGCGGCAATTGGGCGCGCAAGTAGGCAGCAAGGTCACCCTCATCTCCCCCCAAGGCGGGGTGACGCCGCTTGGTGTAACGCCCACCCTGCGCCAGTTTACCGTGGTGGGGCTCTTTTCCGTGGGCATCTACGCCTACGACAGCGGCATGGCCTACATCAGCCTGCCCGATGCCCAGGCCCTCTACAATATGGGTTCCGGCGTTACCGGCCTGCGCATGCAGATCAGCGACCCCTTTGCCGCGCCGGTTTTTGCCGCCCGCCTGCAGAATATCCTCGGCTCCGCCTTTTTGGTGCAGGATTGGACCCAGACCCACGAGAACTTCTTCAAGGCCCTGGCCATGGAAAAATTGGTGATGTTTGTGATCTTGTCGCTGATCATTGCCGTGGCCGCCTTCAATATCGTTGCCACCCTGGTAATGGTGGTGACCGACAAGGAGCCGGATATTGCCATTCTCCGTACCCTGGGCGCCCGGCCGCGCAGCATTCTGCTGATTTTTATGGTGCAGGGCTTGGTCATTGGCCTCGTTGGCACTGCCCTTGGCGTTTTGGGTGGGGTGCTTCTTGCCCTCAATGTACCGACTATCGTGCCCTTTATCGAACAACTCTTTCATGTGCAGTTTTTGTCGCCCCAGGT
>DDOU01000135.1:2871-3833 GCA_002341825.1 Candidatus Igneacidithiobacillus taiwanensis
GTCAGCCACCTCCGCCACGGCTACGATATTGGCAGCGGGCGCCTCGATGTGCTGCAAGACATCAACCTCTGTCTGCAGCGTGGTGAACGTCTCGGCATCGTCGGCGCTTCTGGGCAGGGCAAGAGCACCCTGATGCACATCATGGGAGGCCTCGAGCGGCCGAGTGCCGGCAAGGTAGAAGTCCTCGGTCGCGATCTCTACGCGCTCTCCGAGGCAGAGCGCAGTCGTCTGCGCAACCAAAGCATTGGCTTTGTCTACCAGTTACATCGCCTGCTGCCGGAGTTTACTGCTCTCGAAAATGTGCTGCTGCCGCTGCGCATTCGCCGCGAGAAGTTGGCGGTGGCGGAGCCTTGGGCCAAGGAGCTCCTCGACCGGGTGGGCCTCAGCAAACGCTATCAGCACAAGCCCGGGATGCTCTCCGGCGGTGAGCGTCAGCGCGTTGCCTTGGCTCGCGCTTTGGTTACCCGTCCGGCGCTGTTGTTGGCCGACGAGCCAACGGGCAACCTCGACAGTAGCGCCGCCGAGGCGGTGCATAACTTGATGTTGGAGCTCAATGCGGAGTTGGGTACGGCGATGGTGGTGGTGACCCACGAGCCGGCCCTGGCGGCGCGGATGGCGCGGGTGCTGCACCTACGCGATGGCGTTTTGGCGGAGACGGCGGGCCGCTAACTACGGCTCTGGCGGCGGCGAAACCAGCGCCAGTTGATCCAGGCGCGCCAGCCCAAGAGGATGCCGGCGTAGACCAGGAAGGCCAGTAGGCCACCGAGCAGCACACTGCCGATCCAAGTCACCCAGTAGGCATGCCAGAGGCGGTCACCCATGGAGCGCAGGCTGATGTTGCCGTGTACCAGGCGCTCGATGTCGGCATAGTGAATGGTGATGGCGGGGGCAAGATGCACTTGCCCCATGAGCCAGAAGCCGAGTTGATACGATAAATAAAACACTTCGACGATGGTGAGCGG
>DDOU01000131.1:0-213 GCA_002341825.1 Candidatus Igneacidithiobacillus taiwanensis
ACATAGAGCTCGGGCTCGTCGCCTTCGGGCAGGAGTTCCAGGGCTGGCGTACCAAGGTTGCCACCCACGGCTACCCGCAGGCCGGCGGCATGGGCCATTTCCCCTACCAGGGTGGTGACGGTACTCTTGCCATTGCTGCCGGTAATGGCAAGCACAGGGGCGCGGGCGACTTGGGCAAAGAGCTCGATATCGCCCCAGAGGGGAATGCCCGCC
>DDOU01000131.1:263-513 GCA_002341825.1 Candidatus Igneacidithiobacillus taiwanensis
CAGGTCTTGGTCGAGGAAGGCATCTTCCGGAAAACTCCTACCAAAGTGCAGGGGTAGCTCCGGATAGCGCCGCTGCCAGTCGGCTTCGTCGAGACGCCGGGTATCCCAGAGGGAACACTGCGCGCCCCGCTCCTCGGCAAAGCGCAGCAAGGATTCTCCGGTTTTACCTGCCCCGGCAATCGCCACCTTTTTGCCTTTCCAGTCTTGCGCTTTCATCGGATCTTCAAACTCGACAGGCCAATGAGGACCA
>DDOU01000131.1:607-2678 GCA_002341825.1 Candidatus Igneacidithiobacillus taiwanensis
TGGATCATCACCGACAGGGTCTCGACCACAAAGACGCCGCCCATGATCACCAGCACCAACTCCTGCCGCGCGACGATGGCGACAATGGCCAAGGCCGCCCCCAGGGCCAGGGCGCCGGTGTCGCCCATGAAGACCTCGGCGGGATAGGTGTTGAACCAAAGAAAGCCGAGACCAGCGCCCACCAAGGCGCCACAAAAGATGAGCAGCTGCCCAGAGCCCGGAACAAAGGGGATTTCCAGGTAGTGGGCAAAGACGGCATTGCCCGCCACATAGCTAAAAATCCCCAGGGCACCGGCGACCATGACCGTTGGTACGATGGCGAGGCCGTCGAGCCCATCGGTGAGGTTGACGGCATTGGAAGTACCGACGATGACGAAATAGCTAAAGACCACAAAACCCAGCCCCAAGGGAATGAGCAGATGGGGAACGAAGGGTACGATGAGGCTATGGGGCGCGCTGCCGTCATTCCACACATAGAGGGCAACGGCGGCGCCGAGAGCGACGATAGACTGCAAACCGTATTTGGCGCGGGCCGACAGGCCCTTGCTGTTCTTGCGCCACAATTTGCGCCAATCATCGATGAAACCGATGGCACCAAAGGCCAGGGTGGTGAGCACCGCCACCCAGACCATGGGGTTGCTGAGGTCTGACCAGAGCAGGGTAGTAAGGATGACCACCAGCANNGATCAGAGCGCCGCCCATGGTGGGGGTGCCCTGCTTGCTGAGATGGGTTTCGGGGCCGTCGCTGCGCACCATCTGGCCGATTTTGTACTGCCGCAACCGGGCGATGACAAAAGGCCCAAGGCCCAGGGAGAGCACCAGGGCGGTAAGAATGCTCAAGACCCCACGCAAGGTCAGGTACGAGAAGACATGAAAGCCGTGATAGAGGCCCTGCAGCTGGAGGAGGAGGTAGTAGAGCATGTCAGTTCCCCTCCGCGCGCAGGGCCGCAATGACCCGCTCCATGCGCGCCGAACGTGAACCCTTGACCAGGACCGTGACATCGGCGGCAAGAAGGGGGCGCAGGGCGGCGAGGAGGGCATCCAGGTCGGCAAAATGCTGGCCGCCATTCCCAAAGCTGGTCACCGCAGCAGTGCTCAGCGGGCCGACTGCCAAGAGTCCGTCGATGCCCAGTTCGCGTAGTCGGCGCCCGGCCTGCTCATGGTAGGCCTTTGCTTCCGGTCCGAGTTCGGCCATGTCGCCCAACACCAAGATGCGTCGCCCCGGCTGCTGTGCCAGCACCTGTAGCGCCGCCTCGAGGCTGGCGGGGTTGGCATTGTAACTGTCGTCGAGCAAGCGGCTGTCGTTCAGCCCCGGTACCCATTGCAAGCGGCCGGGCACGCCGCGCAGGCGGGCCACCGCACCCTCGATTGCCGAGATGGGTACCTCGAGGGCGAGGGCAGCGGTTACGGCCGCCAAGACGTTGGCGCCATTGTGGCGTCCGGGCAGCGGGATGTGCAGGACAAAGCGTCCTTGCGGGGCAGCTACCGCCATCTCGCCGCCATCGGCGGTCGCGGTCCAGCTCCCCCGCACCCGCGCCGGCTTGTCTTCCAAGCTAAAGCGCCAGACTTCGCCGGGGGCACGTTCCGCCCAATAATCGATGTAGCGATCGTCGCCATTGAGCACGGCAATGCCGCGGGGGTCGAGACCCAGCAAGATCTCCCCCTTGGCGGCGGCAATGGCATCGAGGGAGCCGAGATTTTCCAGGTGCGCCGAGCCCGCGTTGTTGATGATGACCAGGTCGGGCTTGGCCATGCGACTGAGCAGCTCGATTTCGCCGGCATGATTCATCCCCATTTCTACCACCGCGTAGCGATCGTCGGGATGCAGACGCCCGAGGGTGAGGGGTACGCCGATATGGTTGTTGAGATTGCCGCGGGTGGCGACGACCCTTCCGGTCTCTTGCAGAATCGCTGCCAGAATCTCCTTGACCGTGGTCTTGCCGCACGAGCCGGTGATGCCGATGACTTTGGCTTGGCACTGCTGGCGCCAAGCGGCGGCCAGGGCTTGCAGAGCGGCCAAGGGATCCGCCACCAATACCCCGGGGGCGTCTACCGGCCGACCGACGAGCAC
>DDOU01000131.1:2792-6462 GCA_002341825.1 Candidatus Igneacidithiobacillus taiwanensis
GGCTAGCGGGCAGGATCTTACCTTGGCAAATGCTGGCGACCTCGCGCAGGCTGAGTTCGATCATCGGGCCAGCGCCTCCTTCGCTTTGGCAAGATCGTCAAAGGGATGGCGCTTGCCAGCGATTTCCTGATACGACTCGTGGCCCTTGCCGGCAATCAAGACCCAGTCGCCGGGCTGCGCGGCATCGATGGCAAGGGCGATGGCCCGCCCCCGATCATGTTCCAGCACCGCACGGCCGGCGGGAATGCCAGCCAAGATCTCGCGGCTGATCTGCTCGGGATCCTCGCCGCGGGGGTTATCGTCGGTCACGATGACCCGATCCGCCAGACGCGCCGCGATGGCGCCCATCTTGGCGCGTTTATCGCGATCACGCTCGCCGCCGCAACCAAACACCACCCAAATCTTCCCCTTGGCAATGCTGCGCAAATCCTCGAGTACCCGCTCCAGAGCATCGGGACTGTGGGCATAGTCGACCATCACCCGCGCCTTGTTCGGCCGCGCCGGCAGGACTTGATAACGTCCGGCGGGTAGGTCGAGGGCGGCAATGCTGGCCTCATCCCAGTTCCAGCCGAGGGCCATTGCCGTCGTCAGGGCGGCAAGCAGGTTGTAGGTGTTGCTGCGACCAATCAGCGGGCTACGCAGGCGGCGTTCGCCCTGGGGGGTGTGCAGGGTGAGCAGGGTGCCGCTGGCGCCAGGATGATAATCGACAACGCGAAGATCGCCGCCCTGGAAGCCATAGTGAAGCACCTCGACTCCCGGCGCCAACTGCGCCTGCAGAGTGGCGCTGAAGGGGTCGTCGTGGTTGAGAACGGCAATCCGCAATTCTGGAGTGGTGAAGAGTTTGGCCTTTGCCGCCCCGTAACTTGCCATGTCGCCATGGAAATCGAGATGGTCTTGGGTGAGGTTGGTGAAGACGGCAACGGCAAAAGGCACTGCCGCCACCCGGCCGAGGGCGAGGGCATGGGAGGATACCTCCATGGCCACACTCCGACTCCCTTGCTGCCGGGCTTGGGCCAAGAGCCGCCACAATTCCACCGCCTCGGGGGTCGTGTTGGGTAAGGGCTCGAGGCTGGCAACCGGACCATGCCCCAAGGTACCAATGAGATACGCCGGGGCCGGTGCGAGTTGGGCAATCAGGCGGGAGACGCTGCTCTTGCCGTTGGTTCCAGTAACCCCAATCAGGGTCGGCTGCGCCGCGGCATCCCAGTGATACCAGCGGCGCAAGGCAAGCCCGAGCAGCGCCCGGGCGTCGGGACGGACGTAGACCGGCCCTTGCGCCTCCTCGCGGTACGCCTTCCTCTCTCCTTCGACGATGGCCGCGGCTGCGCCGGCCGCCCAGGCAGCGGGGAGAAAGTGCTCGGCGTTGCCGTGCCGGGACTGCAGGGCAAAGAAGAGCCCGCCCGGGGGTAGACGACGGGTATCGCTATCGATACCCCGGATGACCAATGGCCGGCACCTCTGCAGTTCCGGCAGGATCGCTTCGAGGGTGGTTTCTGGGTTATGCATCGCCCGCCCCCTCGGCCCAGCGCTGTTGCTCGCTCAGGCTCTTTGGCCGCAGCGTTTCTGCTAGCCGCGGATCCGGCGCGATGTTGGCCTGGCGGAGAGCGACTGCCATGGCACTGCGGAATACCGGTGCTGCCACCACGCCGCCATAACGCCAGCCCCGCGAGGGATCGCGTACGGTTACCGCCATAACGAAGCGCGGGGCGTTGGCGGGGGCAAAACCGACAAAAGTGGTGTTGACCTGATGGCGATGAAATCCGCCGCGACCATTGGCCATGGCCGAGGTGCCGGTTTTGCCGGCCACCGCATAGCCAGGAATGGCGGCCAAAAACCCGGTGCCGTGGGCCTGTACTACCCCGGTCAGCCATTGCCGCAGACGTGCCGCCGTGGCCGCCTGCATTACCCGCCGCTCTGCCCCTTTTTGGCCGAGCAGCAGGTGCGGTGTCACATACATGCCGCCGTTGGCGATGGCGGCATAGGCGGCGGCCAACTGCAAGGTGTTGACGGAGATGCCGTAGCCATAGGCAATGGCGGCATGGGTGGCGGGGCCCCAATGCTGGTAGGCCGGCAGGCGACCAGCCGCCTCGCCGGGCAGGCCCAACTGCCCGCTCTCGCCAAAGCCGGCGTGGCTCAGCACCGTGTAGAGATCTGCGGCCGGCGTGCGCAGGGCAATCTTGGCGGCGCCGATGTTACTGGAATATTTGAGGATCTGGGCGATGTCGAGGGTACCGTGGCGGACATCGTCTTGGATGCAATAACCGGCAACGCGAAAGCAGTTGGTATCGACATCAAAGCGGCTGTCGGGGCGGATGCTGCCGCTGTCGAGGGCGGCAGCCACGGCAAAGGGCTTCATTACCGAGCCAGGTTCGAAGGTTTGGGTGATGGCGCGGTCGCTGCTGGCGGCCGGAGCGTAATGCTCGCGATCGTTGGGGTTGCTGGCCGGGTAGCTGACCATGGCGAGAATGGCGCCGCTTTGCGCATCGAGGAGCACCGCCGAGCCCGACTGGGCAGCAAAACGCTGCACCGCCGCCGCCAACGCGGTATAGGTTGCGTACTGCAGACGGCGATCGATGCTCAAGGTCAGGTTCTGCCCCGGCTGACTTGCCGTTTGCGCGGCGCTGGCAAGAAGGTGACCGCGGTTGTCGCGGACGATTTCGCGCTCGCCAGCACGACCGCGCAGCACATGGTCGTAGGCAAGCTCTATCCCCTCACTGCCGGCGCCATCGAGATTGGTAAAGCCGAGTAGAGGCCCCGTGACCTCGGCCAAGGGATAAAAACGGCGAAACTCCGCCTGCTCGTGCAGACCGGGGATGTGCAAGGCAAGGGCACGAGCGGCAAGTTGCGGATCGAGTTGCCGGGCAAGGTAGGCAAAGGCGCTGCCCCCATGCTGCAAATGGGCGGCGATGCTGGCTTGGGGAATGCCGAGGACCCGCGCCAGTTCCGGCCAGCGTGCCCGCTGGTTACTAAAGACCTTGGGATCGACCCAAAGGGCGCTGCTCGGTACCGACATCGCCAAGGGCTGACCATTGCGATCGAGGATTTCTCCCCGTGGCGGCGTTGGCAGGGGGAGCAGGCGTTGGTAGCGCTGTTGTCCTTGGCTGCGCAAAAATCCGCTTTGCTCGACTTGCGTCTGCCAGGATTGATAGAGGATACCGGCAAAGCCCGCCGCAAGGATCCCCAAGAGCAGGCGCGGGCGCCAGCTGGGCAGGGGGGCGGCGACGGCCGACGTCATTGCGCCTTCACCATCACGATCTGGCTGTTCTTGGGCGCCTCCAGGCCAAGCTTACGGTGGGCAATGTCGCCCACCCGCGGGTCCGAGGCCAGGGTCGCCTGCTCCAACTGTAGCTGCCCCCACTGATTGTTGAGGGTAAAAATCTTGTTTTGCAGAGCCTGCAGGCGAATGAATTGGGCGCGGCTGGTTTCCCGTGCGGCGACGATGCCAAACAAGGTCAGGGTGATCAGGGCGACGAGAATCAGAGTGCTACGACGCATGGCGATACTCCGGGTTTTTGCTCGCTGCGCGCAACACGGCGGAGCGAGCGCGGGGGTTGCGGTCGATTTCTTCTGCCGAGGCGCGGACTGCCGGGGAAATCTCGATCCAGGGGGCGGGGGGCAATTGATCGGCACGCAGGGGCAGGCGTGGATCCGGCCGCTGGTCTGCGGCACG
>DDOU01000131.1:6589-6729 GCA_002341825.1 Candidatus Igneacidithiobacillus taiwanensis
CGGGTGGCAGGGTGAATGCCCTTGCCCACGGGCATGAGTTCGGCAATCAAGTCGGCCAACTCCCGGGTGCGCAACCAGGGTGCCGACTCGCGACGCGCGAGGATGGCGCGGGCAATGCGCGTTGCGAAGCGTTCCTCGCC
>DDOU01000131.1:6777-7225 GCA_002341825.1 Candidatus Igneacidithiobacillus taiwanensis
GATTCGCCTTGGCTGGGATCCATGCGCATATCGAGGGGGCCATCGCGGAGAAAGCTGAAGCCGCGCTCCGCCTCGTCCAATTGCGGTGACGATACCCCCAAATCCGCGAGGATGCCGTCGACTTTGCCCACCCAGCCGCGTGCCTCGAGTTGCCCCAGCAGGGCATCGAAGGGCGCCTGGACGAAATCGACCCGGGGGTCGTCGGCGAAGCGTGCCCGCAAGGCCTCGACGGCACTCGGGTCGCGATCAAAGATGCAGAGGCGATCGTCGAGTTGCAGTTGCGCAAGGAGCAGGGCGCTGTGGCCACCGCGGCCACCAGTGGCATCCACCAAGCGGCGCGGGCCCTGGCCCTGCCAAGCCGGGCTGAGGGCGGCCAAGGTCTCGCTGGGGAGGACGGGAAGGTGCTCGCCACTCATAGACGTAGATCTCCCAGGGTGGCCAGCAGGTC
>DDOU01000131.1:7359-8138 GCA_002341825.1 Candidatus Igneacidithiobacillus taiwanensis
AACAAGCGCTGGAAGCGGCGGGTAGCGGCTTGGGTACTCGGCAGACTGGCGATCTGTTGCTCCACTTCCTCCCAGCGCGGCAGGGGATAGGCCCAGAGACAACGCTCGCTCTCTTCGCTGGTGGGGTTGATGGTCAGCACCATCTGCCCGTCGCACAGGGCGTTGAGCTGGTCGCGAAAACGCGCCGGCACGCTCAAGCGTCCCTTGCTATCCAGGCTATGACGATGTGTGCCGCGAAACATGTCTGGGTGGCTCTCCGTTGTACCACTTTGCCCCACTTTTTCCCACAATGAGAAGAGTAGAGTCGGCGCCATCTTCTGTCAAGGTAAAAATGCTCGATATTTCGGTATCTTAGCGATTTCTGGGAGAGCTTTCGTGCAGATTCTGAGAAAATTGCGATAAGCAGCTAAATTGTATGCAATTTTAGCCTGCTCAAGGGAAAGAGTGTGGGTTGGTGGGGAAAAGTGGAGTGGGCCGATAAGCCGGGTTCTGTCGAGGACGACCATTCCTCTAGGCTGACCCTTACGGGGCAGCTCCAGCAACCTACCCGCGCACGCTGCGGGCCACAGCATGGTGCGCCTATTTGGTCTTGCTCCGGGCGGGGTTTACCCTGCCACTTTCGTTACCGAAAGCGCGGTGCGCTCTTACCGCACCTTTTCACCCTTACCGGCGTTTGCACGCTTAGGCGGTGTCTTTTCTGTGGCACTTTCCGTAGGCTCACGCCTCCCGGCCGTTAGCCGGCGCCCTGCCCTATGGAGCCCGGACTTTCCTCCCCGGAT
>DDOU01000146.1:0-436 GCA_002341825.1 Candidatus Igneacidithiobacillus taiwanensis
AAGTCGGTCACCGCCAGACTCCTACACCAAAATCCCCGCTTCCTTGGAAGCGGGGATTTTTTCTTGGTCTGCGCCCAAAAGACGCCCATAATGCGCGTATGCAAGCAGAGCAAGAGCAGATACGCGCAGCCCTCCTGGAAAGCGACCTCGAGGCCAAGCTGATGGCGGTGGGGGCTTTGCCTGTAGTGGTTGCCGCGCAAAACTGGGTTGCCCTGCCCACGCCCGATCTCCCTGGTCGGCCCGCGCATCTTCGCCTGGTAGCACCCCGGGATGTGCCGCGACGCCGCAACCTCGGCTCGCCGGCCGGTCGCTTTGCCCTTTTACATGCCTTGGCGCACATTGAATTCAACGCCATCAATCTCGCTCTCGATGCCGCCTGCGCCTTCCCTGGATTGCCCGACGCCTATTACGCCGATTGGCTGCAAGTAGCCAAAGA
>DDOU01000146.1:497-18943 GCA_002341825.1 Candidatus Igneacidithiobacillus taiwanensis
CCGGCGCACGACGGTCTCTGGGAAATGGCGCTCGAAACAGCGGATGATCCGGTAAAGCGAATGGCACTCGTGCCGCGGGTGCTCGAGGCGCGTGGACTCGACGCTACACCGGGTATTCGTGCGCGTTTGCAGGCCCTTGGCGATCGTCAGGCCGACGCGGTCCTTGCGGTCATCGAGCGCGAGGAGGTGGGGCATGTGGCCGTCGGTTCCTACTGGTTTCGCTGGCTCTGCAACGAGCGTGGTCTAGACCCGGAGCAGCATTTTTTTGCGCTGCTCGATCGCCACTATCGCGGTCGCCCGGGTGGCGATTTTGCCGTTGCCGCCCGCTTGGCCGCGGGTTTTTCGGAGTGGGAACTGCAGACCTTGCGCGCGCGGGCGGCGGGAGAGGTGGCAAGTGGCTGATCTGGTGCTTGGCGTAGAGAGTTCTTGTGACGAGACCGGCCTCGCCTTTTACGAAAGGGGAGTCGGTCTGCGTGCCGAGGTGCTTTTTAGTCAAACGGAAATCCATGCGCCCTTTGGCGGGGTGGTTCCGGAACTGGCGGCACGCGATCATGTGCGACGCTTGCCTTTACTGTGGCGCGAACTGCAAACGCGTAGTGGCTTGGCGCGGGCGGATGCGGTGGCGGTTACTACCGGGCCGGGCTTGATTGGCGCTTTACTGGTCGGGGCGAGCTTTGCCCGCGCCCTGGCCTTTGCTTGGGGTGTGCCCCTAATTTCGGTGCATCACCTCGAGGGGCATCTGTTAGCGCCCTTGCTGGAGGGCGAGCTGCCTTTGCCTGCCGTCGCGCTACTGGTATCTGGTGGGCATAGCCAGCTGATTGCCATGCGTGCCTTGGGTGATTACCAATTGCTGGGCGACACCCTGGATGACGCTGCGGGTGAGGCCTTTGATAAGGCAGCAAAGATTTTGGGGCTACCCTATCCGGGTGGCCCGGCGCTTGCGGCCTTGGCAGACCAGGGCGATCCTCGGCGGTATCCCCTGCCGCGACCAATGCTGGATCGGCCGGGCCTGGATTTTAGCTTTAGTGGTCTGAAGACGGCCTTCCGATTACAGGCAGAGAAGTTGTTACCAGAGGATATGCAAAGCCGGGCGGATTTGGCCGCGAGTTTTCAGCTGGCATTGGTCGAGACTCTGGTGGAAAAGTGTCGGCGCGCCCTCGAACAGACAGGTTTCAAGCATCTCATCGTTGCCGGCGGGGTGAGCGCCAACCGTCTCTTGCGCGAGAGGTTACGGGAAAAATTGCATGGGGCGGTAGTCCATTTTCCGAGTATCCGCCACAGCACCGATAATGCCGCCATGATTGCCCTCGCCGGAGCCGTGCATTTGGCCGCCGCCGGCGACGCCTTGTCGCCCTGCCGGGTGCGTCCCCGTTGGTCTTTGGAGGAGTTATGAAGACATCACAGGAACCGCCGTTTTCTCTGGATGAACAGATTCAGGAGGCAGCCGAGCGCAATGCAGACTTTGCCGAGGGCTTGGATTGGCAGCAGACTGGGCATTTTGCCGAGGCTGTTCAGTTTTTTCGCAAGGCTCTCGAGCAAGAGCCGGAGCTGCCCCTGTTCTGGACTTTCTATGCTTGGGCCTTGGCGGCTTCCGGCGACGTGCACGGGGCGATCTCGGCCTCGCGCAAAGCCATCGCTCTCGATCCGGAATGGGGGGTGGCCTGGAATGATCTGGGGGAATATTTGATGGAGAGTGGGCGTGTCGAGGAGGCGCTCTTTCCCATTCGCCGAGCACTGCGCAGTCGCCACTTTGATCGCGCCCACTTGGCCTACATGAATCTGGCGCGTTATTACCTGCATCTTGGACAACTGCGTCGAGCTCGTCAGGCCGCCGAAGAGGCCCATAGACTGGTACCCATTTTTCATCCGGCCAAGGAATTGGCCGAGTGGATTCGTGAGCGCCAGGAGGCCTGGGGTATCGACGACTGAGGCGCTGGAGCGCAGTTGCTTTCCTTGGCTATACTGGCGCCGTCCCCCAGCACTGAGGATCCCGATGAGCACCGAACTGTGGTACACCGAACGCTACGAAGAACACGGCGCGGCCTTGAGTCTCAAGGTGCGGGAAGTCCTGCACCGGGAGCAGAGTCCGTATCAGACCATCGAGATTTTTGAAACCGAGCATTTCGGTACGCTGATGACCCTCGATGGTTTGGTCATGCTTACCGATCGTGACAACTTTCTCTACCACGAGATGATGACGCATCCGGCGCTGTTTACCCATCCCGACCCGAAGCGGGTGCTGATCATCGGTGGCGGCGATTGCGGTACCCTGCGCGAGGTGCTGCGGCATCCTACCGTGGAGCTGGCAGAGCAGGTGGAACTCGATGAGCGGGTTACGCGGGTGGCCGAGCGCTTCTTCCCGCTCCTGTGCGAGCGCAACGACGACGCGCGGGCGCGCTTTCATTTTCAGGATGGTATCGCCTGGGTGGAGCACGCCAAGGCGGGTAGCTATGATCTGATCATCGTCGATTCCACCGATCCGGTGGGTCCTGCGGCAGGTCTTTTTGCCGAGGAATTCTACGCCGCCTGTTGGCGGGCTTTGGGCGAGCAGGGGGTCTTGGTGGCGCAGTCGGAGTCGCCGCTTTTACACGCGAACCTCATCCGCCAATGCCAGCGTCGGATGCGTGGTGCCGGCTTTGACTCCGTAGACACCATCTACTTCCCGCAATTTGCCTATCCTTCGGGCTGGTGGAGTGCCACTTTGGCGCGTAAGGGCATCGCTCGCGACGCTTTCCGACGCGAGGACGCCGAGCAGATGTCGGGGCTGCAGTACTACCATGCCGAAATGCAGGCCGCTGCCATGGTGGCACCTGCTTTCCTTCTGCCTACCAGTTGAGGCCGAGAGCTGGCGCTGACGCTCTGGGAGGCAGGTTCAGGCCTCGCGCAGATCCTCAGCGCCGCTGTACTCGTAACGGAGGACGCCTTCTGGCACATCCGTTGCCTCCGGGAGCAGTTTGCGAAGTTCCGCGCCGGCAGTACCGACGATTTTGGCGTTCTTCTCCAGTTCGACTGCAATTTCTCGTGCCTCTTTCAAACTGAGCTCGAGAATGGCGCCGCTATCCGTTTCTGACACGATTTTCATGATGCCTTACCTCCGTCGAAAATTCCTTTGGGTTGCTGAAAGTGATCGTCAATCCGATAATTCTGCTCGGCCAATAAATAGGCCATATCGAGTGGGGCTGACGAAAACTGCTCGGCATTTTTGATGATCGGCTCAACAATCTTGTCGAGATCCTTTTTATCAAACTCGATGCGAATATTCTCGCTAGGAGAATCGATAAGCTTCATGGCTTTTTCCTCCATTCTGACTAATACTGTAGAAGTATAGTACAAGAACCCATCGATTGCCGGTGCGGGAAAAAAAACTGCAAGACAGCCTTGATTGCGTCCCGCTGGTGTGAGCGTAGGGCTTTTCCGGGCATGCGAACGAGCTTCTCGGGCTCAACCCAAGAGATCTGCTCCCAATCGATAGGTGTAAGCTACAGTTGCCGTAGGTAGAGCACCCCAAAATCAGGCATATTGCCTCCTCGGCTTGCTTGCCCAGGGCGTCCTGGGTGGCAACCAGCAGACGGTACCCGCAGTGCCGCTCCTCGCCATTGAGGAGAAAGATACGTTGACTGCCGTTGGTGAAACTACCGATGGTATCCTTATCGATGCGGGTGTTTGGACTGCAAATGGCACTGCATAGCTCAGTACTCTGCCATTATGGCCTTGGCGACGAGGTCGAATCCCAGGATGCCCGCTTTCCAATGCTCGGGACGGTCTGGCCAATCTGGGTCGCGCCACACCGCCTCCATCTGCTCCAGCCATTAACGAAAGGTACTTGGCATATTTAAATCCCGATGGTTCGGAGTTGAATCTGATATGGCAGCACCACCACGCGAAAGATGGGCTGCATCTCCCCCGTCTCCTAGCGGATGACCTGCATCACAATATGTAGACTAAGGTCCGCCCAGACGCGATCGGCCGTCCACACGGGTAGTTCTTTATCGATGGCCAGTGCTAGGCAGGCCCTATCTGCCAGCGACAGACCGTGGTCTCGCGTTTGGGGCCAAAGCTTGGCCGCGATCTCTGCCTGTCGTGGGGTGAAATCCGCAAACTGCACGCCAAGGGCGATGAATTCCTGCTGCATTCCGTCGACATCAACACCCTTTTGCAGCGCTTTCTGTACTACTTCCGACCAGTTGACCGTCGAGATACTGGCACCATCCAACACCGAGGATATCCTATCGCCTCCGGGTTCGTCGTGCAGAAACGCCAGCACCGCTGAAGCATCCAGGACGACACTCACGAGCCACCGCTTTCGCGCTGGGCTTCGGCTCGCCGTTCGGCGAGGAGTTCGTCCACGATGCGAATGCCCTTTGGGACACTCCGGAAGCGTTCACGTAGCCGTCGTTCCACGGTATCGCGCCGTTCCAACACAAGGCTTTCCCCAACTAGCCGAGCTACCAAGCGATCGCCGGGCTGTAGCCTCAATGCCTTGCGCAGCGCTGCCGGGATTACCACCCGACCCTGCGCGCCGATCTGTACCTGATTTTCACTGAATGCCATGATAGCACCTCAAAAACCACATCGTGAAAAGTATGGCACACCAAGCACGGATGTGCCATTTATGCGAAATGCAAGACTACCGGTTGACAGGCGCCAGGAGAAGATTGCATCTGGCGCTGCAACGCGACTGGAGATCGTTTGGATGCGAGGTTAGCGAATCGTGCAGGGGCAGTGATTCCACAGGGTAATGGCGGGGGTGCTGTGCTCCCAGCCCAAGCGCGAGATGCTGGCGGCATCGAGGTGCAGGTGATCACCAAATTCGAGACCGAGGCCGAGCCAACAGCAGGCTAGAGCACGCAGGATGTGTCCGTGGGCAAAGCAGAGGATGTGTTGATGGCCGGCGTCCTCCCAATCCTGCAACAATTGTTGGCAGCGCTGCTGAATATCCGCCCCGCTCTCGCCTTCGGGCGCACCACAGCGGAAAATCGTCCACTGCGGGTTTTCTTGATGGATTTCGGGGGTGGTCTTGCCCTCGTAGCGCCCATAGCGCCACTCGTGCAGGCCGGAGTGGGTTTGCGGATCGAAGCCGGCGAGGATGGCCGTATTCCGCGCCCGTCGCAGGGGGCTGGTATAAATGCCGTCGAAGTGATGCTCGCGATCGACAAAGTAGTGCCAGAGGGCCTTGGCCTGGGCACGTCCGGTCTCGGTAAGATCGATGTCGGTAACCGAGGTATGCTGGCCGCTTGCCGCCCAGGCGGTCATGCCATGGCGCACTAGGGTGATGGAGCCGATCTGCCGCTGGCTCATAGATCCCCCCAGTCCGGTTCGGCGAGGCGAAAGGGATCGTTATCGAGATACTGGTAGCGGCGCTCCCAGGGGCGGGGCGTGAGCTCTTCCCGGCTTTGTTTGACCGCCAAAACTTGGTGCAGGGCCGACCAATTGCGCCAAAAGCCGTAGGCGCAACCCGCCATATAAATGGCCCAGATACGAAAAGTTTTTTCGCCAACGAGGGCGATGGCTTCTTGCCGATGGGCCTCCAAACGCCGCACCCAGTGGATGAGGGTCTGGGCATAATGGGGACGGAGATTTTCGACGTCCAGCACCTCGAGATTGGCGCTACCCATATCGCGGACCACACGCCAGAGGTGCGGAATCTCGCCATCTGGGAAGACATAGCGGTCGATGAAATCGCTACCGGAGTGGTGTTTGCTTTCGTCGTCCGGGGTGGCGGCGGTAATGCCATGGTTCATGACCCAGCCACCCTCCTTGAGCACTCGTTGAATGACGTCGAAGTAGTCTGGAAGCTTGGCCCGCCCAACATGCTCGAACATCCCTACCGAACTGACCTTGTCGAAATGCTCGCGTTCAGGGATGTCGCGATAGTCTTGCAGGCGGATCTCGACGCGATCGGCAAGGCCTTCCCGCTCCATACGATCTTTAGCAAAGGCATATTGCTCTTCGCTGAGGGTGACGCCAACACCGCGAATTCCGTAGTGACGGGCCGCCCAGCTCAGCAGCCCACCCCAACCACAGCCGATATCGAGGAGGAGTTCGCCGGGCTGCAGGCGCAGCTTGCGGCAAATATGATCGAGTTTTTGCTCCTGGGCCGTGTCGATATCTTCTTCGCCGGTGCGGAAGTAGCCGCAGGAGTAGACCATATTCCGATCCAACCAAAGGCGATAGAAGTCGTTGGAAACATCATAGTGATAATGGATGGCTTCTTTGTCTTTGGCTTTGCTATGTAGCGCCTTACGGATGAGCCCACCCTTGGAGGATTTTTTGCGGGGGAAGGCATTGCTGAGTCCTTCGGCAACGGCAAGGATATCCTGGTAGCGACCCTCGAGGTCGAGTTCACCCTCCACATAGGCTTCGCCCAACACGTCCAGGGTACTGCCGGTGAGCAGACCGGTAATGATCCTTGCGGATTTGAGGTGCATGGTCACCAAGATATGTTCGGCGAAATCGTAGGAATGCCCATCCCAAAACACGACACGTAGAGGCAGGGCGTGGCCGTTGAGGCCTTTTTTGACGTGATCGAGAAAATTATTACGTAAGTCCACTCGCTTCTCCTTGGGCAAGTCTGCAAAATAGTCGGAACTTAGAACGTTTGCGCAATACTCACTCTTTCAGTATAGAGCCCATTCATTTTTTTCATTCGGCGTTGTCTCGATGCCCCGCGGACCCAGCGCCCTCGAGCGAGGTGCGCTGAGCCGCCTCACGCACGCTGTGGGCGGGATGCTCGCGCAGCAACTCCAGCGCTTTTGCCTTGTCTGCCCCATCGGGCAGCTGACGCAGGGCATCCACTACCGCCAGTCCTTGTACGACGTCGACGTCCGACTGCAGCGCGCATTGGGCAAGGGGTAGAGCGGCCTCACTGCGCCCCTGGTGCTGCAGGCTGAGGATGGCGCCCATACGCACCTCGGGGTGCGGATTGCGTAAGGCCCAAAGCAGGCGGTCGAAATAGGGGGTGTTGCGCTCCCAGCTCTCGATATTCCTCCCGCAGGCGGGGCAAACTTCCGCGCCGATCGGAATTTCGGCGTAGCAGAGCGGGCAGTAGTGGTGGTTCACTAGCAGCCGCACTCCGCTTCCCAGCGCAGGATATGGTTGGCGGGCACCAACTCCTGCAGGTGCGGCATGACCGCATCTACGGTCTCGGGTTCGTCGAAGAACTCCAGCACCAAGGGCAAATGCACGTTCAGGCGGAGAATATCGTCGGCATGAACGGTTCCTTTGCTGCCAAAACCGGCAATACCGCGAAAGGCCGTAACCCCGTGTACCTTGTATTGATCGTGCAGCATGCGGAAGATTTCTTCCATGAGATTGTGGCCATCGTGTTTGTCGCCTTCCTTGATATACACCCGTACTACGGAAACGGTCGTCATGTTTCACCTCTCAAATGCTGCGCGATATCCAGGCACCGGCAAAGGCCGCTGCTACACAAAGAAACAGGGAAGAAAACATATATAAAAGAGCCTTGGCAGGCTCGCCATTTTCAAATAACACCAAGGTTTCCAGAGAGAAGGTGGAAAAAGTAGTATAGGCGCCGAGGCCGCCGGTGAGCATTCCCGTGCGCAGTTCTGGCATCAGGGAAATACGCTCCAGGGTCTCAAAAAAAAGAAAGCCCATGAGAAAGCAACCAAGCACATTGATGCTCAGGGTTGCCCACGGAAAATTGCGGCCAAATACCGTTTGCACCAACAGAGACTGGCCATAGCGGGCCCAGGCGCCGAGCACGGCGAAGAGCGCTATGAAGCCGAAAGTGGCAAACATCCGTTACTCTCCTTATCCAATAAAGAAAACACTCGCAAACAGCAATAGTAATACAATCCCGATATAGGCCAAGTAGGCATTGAGGGAGCCATTTTGTAGCACAAGACCGATACGGTCTGCCGAAATTTGGATCAGGCGCACACTGGGGCGAAAGAGCCAAGGGCCAAAAAAGGGGGCCTCACTATAGTTGAAATGTAGCTCGCGAACGAAATACTCGCGTTCCTGATAGGCGCGCTGTACTTGATTTTTGGGGCGATAGACGAAGCTATAAAAGACCCGCAAGGCATTGGAAAAAGCCAGCGCGGTGACCGCATTGTCGGCGGGAACCTGACGCAAACCGTGGGCCCAGACCGGTACCGTTCGGCACCCTTGCTGCCGATGGCTCCAAGCCAAAAGGCCCAGAGGCAGCAGGGCGAGAAGCAGACCGACCAGCAAGAGCAGTGGCGGCGAGATGAAGGCAAAGTGAAAATGCAGGGGGACGAGGAAGGCGCCGCGGGTCATCGCGCGCACCGCCGCTGGATCTGCCGGCCAGCTGGCAAAGTGCAGCCAGTGCAGGGTCCAAGGCAGAGCAACCGCATAGAAGAGGACCAGCAGACCGAGGAAGAGCACCGCCCAGCTCCCCTGCGGCCGTTTCTGCATCTTTTCCGTTCTTCCGCCAAGCAGACCAATGCCAAAGACCTTGATCATGGTTGCCAGGGCGATGGCCGCCGTCAGCGCCAATCCTGCCCCGCCCAGGGCGAGGGCAAGTCGGGCTGCCGTATTCTGCAAATGGAAATCCTGGAAAACGGTCTGGAAAAGATACCATTCGCTGGCAAATCCTGCGGTTGGCGGCATTGCCGCCAGGCTCATTGCCCCCAGCGCCGCCCCCAGGCCCAGGGTCCAGGGGGCCAAGGCCAGGAGCCGACTTTGCGCAATGCGATAGTCGCTTTGAACATCGGCAGCGCGATCCGCCGCCAACATCATGCTACCCTTGGCAAGGCTGTGGCCACCCAGGTGGATCAGACCGACGGTCCAGGCCAGGGTAGAGAGGTCGACAAAGCCTTCGGCACGAAAGAGGGAGGCGGCACCGAGGGCGACTATTGCCAAATTGGCATTTTCCGCGGTCGAGAAGGAAAGGAGACGGCGCCAGTTGTTCTGCTGAAAGGCATAGAGGATGGCAAGGATGGCGGAAACGCTCCCGACAGCGACGAGGAGGATGCCGGTGCTGGTGGCGGCAGACACGGGCAACCAAGCGAGTAGGCTGCGTCCCAGGGCAAAGTAGGCAACGTTGAGGACGATGCCGGAGAGTATGGCTCCCGAGGCACCGGTGCCGCTGCCATACGCGCCAGGGTACCACTCATAAAAGGGCAGGACCCCGAGCTTGGCGCCAAAACCGATCAAAAAGAGCACGGCAATGCCAAAGGCGCTGCCACCATACGCTGCCCAACTCTGCGGCCAGGCAGAGAATTGGGTGTTGCCCCCGCCCAGCAGCAGAAGGCAAAGCAGCAGGGCCACGGCACCGATCTCAAGGAGGGCGAGCATATAGAGATTGGACTGGCCGGAGCGTTCGGTCGGAGCCGCGCCGTCGGCGAGAAGGAGGATTGCGCCGCCAAAACTCAAGAATTCCCAGGCGATGAGAAAGGCGATTCCCTCCTGCAGACCGGCCACCCCGAGGCTGCCGAGGAGGGCGACGGCGGCACCGGCATACCAGAGACCGGGACGACGGGCGCGACAGGGCGAAAGAAAGGCGGCGAGGGCGGCCAGTGCCCCCCAGAACAAAACCCAAGCGGCGGCGGCTTGCAGATGCCAGGATACCTGCTCGGCGCTCAGCGACCACAGGACGGCGGTCGCGTGAGTCTCTGGTACGGCCAGGAAGCAGCCCGCGAGGACGGCCAAGGTGCCTGCCACCAGACTCAGGCGGGCGAGTCCGCCTAGGCGCAGAAGACCCAGGGGAATGGTGAGAAGTAGGAAAACTACGGCGACGGCAAAACTAGTCAACATAGCGACCTCCTTGCACTCGCTGCGGCTGCCGCGCGAGCAAAAGCAGCAGCGCATGGATGAGGGCAGCGGGGTTGGGCGGGCAACCCGGCAGCCAGACATCCACGGGCAAAAGGCCGTCCAGCCCGGTACCGCCAGCATAGCCGGCGTCCATCGGCGCCCCAGAGACCGCACAGGTCCCGACGGCGAGCACCAGACGTGGTTCGGGCATCGCCTCCCAGGTAGCCAGTAGGGGATCGCGCATGGTCGTGGTCACCGGCCCGGTTACCAGGAGCAGATCGGCAAAGCGCGGCGAAGGGGTAAAGAAAATGCCAAGGCGGTGGAGATTGTAAAAGGGATTGTCAAGGGCAGCGATTTCCGACTCGCAGCCGTTGCAAGAGCCGGCATCGACATGCTTGATATGCAGGCTACGCCGCAGACTCTGGGCGATTTTTTGCTGTAGCATCCGACCGTCCTCACTTTCGACGGCCGCCTGCCATTGCAGATCCTCGCGCCGACGAACGGCAAAAGCCCAGTCTCCCGAACTTTGCAGGGCACCCTCGGGGCAGCTCTCCACACAACTCTGGCAGACGATGCAGCGAGCATAATCGATGACGATGTTTTCTCCCCGCCGTTGGATGGCTTGGGTGGGGCAGCTCTCGGCGCAGCGTTGACAGTCATTTTGACAGGCCTCGGGCTGCCAGCGCGGCATACCGAGTACCCCTTCTTGCCCATCCGGGCCGCGCGCAGGCCATTGGGTACTCGCTCGCCCTGCCTTGATTCCTGCCCAGGTCCAAAATGGCATCTCGTCCCCCTCTAGCGATCGCAACCGGCTATGGTCAAGCCAAAGCTGGCCTCATTGATGGCGTAGTCCATCATGTTGGTGTCGTGTACCGTCAGGGGAAAGACCCGCCAGTTGGAAAACGAGGGCGATTTGATCTTTACCCGCTGTAGTCGTCCGTCGCGAATCCGTACGGCATAGAGCAAGGAGCCGCGCGGTGACTCCGTCCAACCAAGCCCCGCCTGTTCACCGACGGGTACGGTAAACTCGGTGCGGATCGGTCCCGCTTTGAGCCGTCCCGCCGCCTGCACGATCAGGGCGAAGGCCTCGCGCAGGGACTCGGCACGCACCTCGGCGCGAGCCATGGCATCGCCTTTTTCGCGCACCGGTACGTTGAATCGGAGCTTGCCGTAGGCCGCGTACGGATGATCCCGGCGCAGATCCCGATCGAGGCCGGAAGCGCGGGCGACGGGGCCGGTGGCACCCTGGTCGAAGGCGGCCTGCCGGGGTAATACCCCGGTTCCCATCAGGCGATCGAGATGGCTGGCGGTGCTGTGCAGCGCCTGCAGGTAGGCATCGGCCTCGTAGATGAGCGGTTCGAGTTCGCGTCCCAAATGTTCTGCAGCAATATCCCGGCGCAATCCGCCCACACAGAGCAGGCTACGGAGGAAGCGGGAGCCGCTGAGACGTCCGTTCAGCTGCTTTACGCGCTCCTCAAGGAGCAGCCCCTCGGCCGATGCCACCTTCAGGGTAGTGGTCTTGGCCAGGAGTCCGAAGTAGTGAAAATGATTGTAGAGGCGCTCGAGCTCCGCGAGGATCACCCGCAGCAACTGCGCTCGGGTGGGGACCTCGATGCCCCAGGCAGCCTCGACCGCCTGACAATAGGCGAGGGCATGGCAAACACTGCCCACCCCTGAAACGCGCTCGGCGAGGAAGACGGCCTGCTCCGGGCGCAGCCCGACAAAGCGTTTTTCCAAGCCGCGATGCTTGTAGAAGAGCCGCGGATGATAATGAAGGATGGCCTCACCGATATAGGAGAAGTGAAACTCCCCGGTCTCGACGAAGTCGGCGCGCACCGGCCCCCAATAGAGATCCTGCACTTGATCGTTGCGCAGCTCCGGCATGGTGGGGGGCGCATAGGCGCCGTGCATTTGGCCGCTCTCGGCTTCGGGCCCCAGGGGTGGGGAATCGATTCGGTAGCCCTCGTGAATCACCAAGGGATAGGGCTCGGGATGATCCGTGAACGTTACCCCGCCCAGCTCCTGCATCTCCCGCTCGTACCAGCCAAGCAGCGGTACGCTGCGGGCCAGGGAGGGCAGCTGCCGGTGTCCGCGCAGTTCGAGCAGGAGAAATTGACGATTGCCGGGGCGGCTCAACAGGTAGCGTAGCACGCAGAGATCATCCTCCCAGTCGTGCCAGGCGCAGAGGAAGCGCATGCCCTGGGTCAGGCAGTCTTGGGCCGTCGTTTCGAGTGCGGCGGGCTCTACCTGGCGGATTTCTGCCGCTGGAGCAAAGAGTGCCGGGCTCATGGGGCTACCCGAAAGGCGGCGGCAAAGAAGGTCCACAGGCCGTTGGGCCACCAAAGACCCAAAACGAGAATGGGAACGAAGGCCAAGAGCATAGGTAAGATGTTCCATGCCGAAAGTCGGAGGCTGGGCGTGGCGCCAGGTTCCGGCTCTGGGCCCCAGATCATCCGTCGAAAATGGTTCAGAAAAGCGGTAAAGATGAGGATTAGCAATGCCGCCATAACCCAAACCGCCCACGGGTTTGCGCTCAGGATGCCGCCGCGGAGGATGGTCAGCTCCGACAAGAAGAGGCCGAAGGGCGGCGCGCCGGTAATGGCGACGGCGCCAAGCAGCCAGATACCCCCGGAGAAGGGATAATAGCGCAACACCCGGCGCATCTGGCTCATGAATTTCGTTCCGTAGGCGCGCATCATGTTACCGGCACCAAAGAACATCAACGACTTGGTGAGGGAGTGATTGAGCATATGGTAGAGGGCTCCGGCAAAGGCTAGGGGCCCGCCAAAGCCAAAACCGATGGCCAGCACCCCCATATGCTCTAAAGAAGAATAGGCAAGCATACGCTTGGCGCCATCCTGGCGGACGATGAAAAGCCCGGCAACAGCCAGGGAAAATACCCCGAGCACCAATAAGGCGGTATGACCAATGCCGCCGTAGCCGCCGGCATCGACAATGGCCAAAAACCGGTAGATGCCCAATAGCGCGATGTTGAGCAAGGCGCCGGAGAGCATGGCCGAGGCCGGTGCTGGACCCTCGCTGTGGGCATCGGGCAGCCAGGTATGCATGGGCGCAAGGCCAACTTTTGTGCCAAAGCCCACCAAGGTCAACAAAAAGGAGAAGAAGAGCAGCGTTTCTGGAACCTTGGGAGCCGTGGCGCGGAGATTTGCCCAGGTGAGGGCGTAAGTCGGCCCAAGGCTAAAGGTGCCGCCCCAGTAAAAGAGGATGATGCCGAGGAGGGCGAGAGCGAGGCCCGCCGAGACCACGATGAGATATTTCCAGGCCGCCTCGATGCATTCCGCCTCGCGTTCGAAGCCGACCAGGAAGGCGCTGACGATGGTGGTGAAATCGATGGCAATCCAGA
Organism: Candidatus Igneacidithiobacillus taiwanensis; assembly: GCA_002341825.1. Lineage (GTDB taxonomy): Bacteria > Pseudomonadota > Gammaproteobacteria > Acidithiobacillales > Acidithiobacillaceae > Igneacidithiobacillus > Igneacidithiobacillus taiwanensis. Next base: position 13,600 of record DDOU01000146.1, read on the forward strand.
AAATACCGGGATTGTTCATCAGGGGTGCAACGAGCATGGTGAGGGCAAAGCCCGCCTGCAAGGCATAGAACTTATGCAGGCGCGGCTCTTCCTCGGGCAGCAGCCGCATATAGCCGATGGCGTAAATGGAGGCGAGGAGGTACACCACCCCCACACAAAAGAGCACCCAAGCCCCAAGCGGGGTGAGGAGGAGATATTGACTGCCACCCACCCAGGCCGCATCGGGGGCGGCGACGAGGATTGCGAGGGTCAGCGCAAAGACGATGAAGGCGCTCAGCAAATTGAGAAACTCTCCCCAACGCGGGCGCCGAATCGCCAGTATGGCGACGATGGCCGCGCTGGGCACCGTCCAGAGGGCGGCGATCAGGGCATCAAAGTTGACCATGGCTCAGCCCACCAATTTTTGCAGCCCGCGGCTGCTGGTGGTGCCGGCATGACTTTGCAGATAGCGCACCAGCATCCCAAAGGCCATGACGATGGTTACCAGATCAAAAATGATCACCAGTTCGAGCAAGGCCGGCATGCCCGGTACGATGATCTGAGAGCCCAAGAAGATGCCATTCTCGATCACCAAAAGGCCGAGGATATGGCTGATCGCCTCGGAGCGCAGGATCATCATCAAAAAGCCAATCAGCTTGAGGCTGAACATGCAGGTGAGGGCAAGCACGGCAATGTTGTCGACCAAGTTCAGGGCAATGCCCAGCCGCCGGGCGACTTCATAGGAAAAGATCACCATGACCGCCCCCAAGAGCATGCTCGACGAGGGCTTGAGCAGAGGGGTGAATTCTCGGCTGATGTTGAGGCGCCGCACCAAGCGCAGCACCAGGTAGGGCAGCAGGGTACCGCGAAAGAGGGCGGAAAGGGCGGCAATGAGGTAGAGCTCGGGGTAGTGCCCGTAAAAGCCGATGGCGGCGGAAATGGCGGCAATGACCCAGGACTCGGCGGCAAAGGCATAGACATGATTTTTCAACCAGTGGGAGCCCAGCATTACAAACGAGAGCACCAAGGCAAGAATGGCGAGCAGGCTGAACAGGGAGCTGGCCAAGGGGTCGAGATGGAAGATCAGCATGGCCGGCTCCTACAGTTGATCTGCCACGATGGCGAGTACGGCAAAGAGAAAAGAAAGCGCCAGAGGCTCTTGATAGCGATAGAATCGCAGACGCGATTGCATCGTATCGACCACTACCATGAAGAGTCCAAGCAGCCCGTATTTGCCCAGAATGATAAGCAAGGCGAGCACTACCGAGCCAAAATTGCCACGCACCGAAAGTCCCCAAGGAAACAGAAATACATTGAGAAAGATGGTGTAGAGAATGAACTGTTTCATCCAACTCGCCCATTTGAGTAAGGCGAGCAGCGGCCCCGAGTACTCCAGGATTCTCGCCTCGTCGATCATGTAGATTTCGTAGGGGATCGTAGAATGGATTGGCAGGCGGTCGGTCTCCACGGTCAGCAGAATGAGAAAGGCAAAAATCAAAAAAATATGCGACGGACTCCAGTAGGCTACGGAATTTTGCGCCAGAAGGTGGTTGGCGACGAAGGGCAGCATGGAGTGGTCGAGAAAAGTGATGCCAACAAAGACCAAAATCAGGGTTGGCTCAGCGAGAATGCCAAGCATGACCGCCCGGCTCGAGCCCAAGCCGCCGAAGGGCTGGCCGGTATCCAACCCGGCGAGGAGGATGAAAAAACTGCCCAGGGTGAGGATCAGTCCGCCACCGAGGATATCGCCCATGTCCGAAAGCGGCAGCGGGTAGTTGGTCAGGACCGGGATGAGCATGGGCACGATCATCATCGCCACAAAGGCCAGCACCGGTGCAGCAAAAAACACCCAGGTTGCCGTCTCCGGCACCAACTGTGTCTTGTGGAAGAGTTTCCAGAGATCCCGGTAGGGCTGGAAGATGGAAGGCCCCTGGCCGCGCTGGACCTTTTCTTCCATCTTGACGATGAATCCATGCAAGAGCGGGGCAAGGAGCAGGACCGTAAGAACCTGAGCAACTTGCAGCACGATTTGTTGCAGCATACCTCCCCCTTGTTTCGGATAAAAACAATCTACCTCCCGTTTTGCGGGACCGGTAGAAGTCATTAGCCACAGGGGGCGGTTCCAGGCGGACTTCATCGCCTTTTTTTATAGGTTAGGCAAGGGGGTGTGCTTTGTCAATTGCAACGCTTGCGCCGCCAAGCCAGATTCGGCCGCACGCTAAGCTATAAGCTTTGCTAATCGCGCCAGCGACGCTTCGGCTAGAAGGCCCAGTGGCCGGAAACAAAAAAGGCGGACTGCAGAAATAGCGCTACGACACTGGTGCCAAGCAAGAGGCGTCCCCACAAGGGGCGCCACGGGAGCAAGCGCCCAGCGAGCAGGAAGACTGGCAGATTCAGGTAGAGCAAGCGATAGGTGGAAACAGGTCCCTGCGAGGCCCCCTGAAACCACAAATAGGCGGCAATCAAGACCAGAGAAATCCAGGTCCAGGCCCACTCGCGTCGCCAAAGAAAGGTGAGCAGGGCAAGTAAGTTGGCCCCCAAACAGAAGGCATTGAAAAAAAAGTACACCGAGCGTGCCGGATTGAGGAGGGTGTTCTCGCCCTGCAAGGCCTGCCACAGCGGGGTGAAGTCGCCGCCGTAAAAGGGATACAACTGCAGAATGTTCAAGAGTTTCTCGCCCGCGCTCAGCTCTCCCAAATACGAGGCATGGCCCTCGATGAAGGCGAGGGGGGTATGAAAGGCCACTGCTTGGTAGACGATGAATGCTATAAGCCCGCTACAAGCAAGCAAGCCGCGCAGCAAGGAGGGCAAGAGACTGCGCCAATGGCGCGCGTGCCAAGCCTGTGCAGCGAGGATCACCCAGAGGGCGAAGGCAAAAAAGACCGAGAGAGGGCCGCAGGCGCTCCCGAGGCCCAGCCAGAATGCCGAGAGATATGACTGTTGCCGGTGCCAAGCGAGGAGGGCGAGGAGAGCGAACACATTGATCAGCCCCGTTGGATAGACGCTTGCAAAAAAGAAAGCGCCCGGATAGAGGGCATAGAACCAAGTAGCCGCTGCCGCTTGCGAGGTGTCGAGATGGTCTTCGGCAAAGCGATGGAAGAGAACGAGTGACAACACACCGCTACCCGCGGCCAGGCAAATTCCCAGAGGCGCGAGGGCAAACGGTAGGATTTTGCCGACGAGCGCGAGCAGGAGGGGGTAGAGGGGGAAAAAGATGATGTTTTGCCCAGCCGGAGAATCTGGTTGATAGCTGTAACCGTTTTGGGCAATGTCGAGGTACCACTTGGCATCCCAGTTTACCAGAGTGTCTGCAAGGGTGCCGGAGATGGGATCCAGACCACGGCCAAAAAAATAGTAGCCGCAAAAAATTCCAAACCAAATCACAAAGGCCGCGCCCAGCCCAACGGGCAGCAGCGGCCTCGGCCAACGGTCCATAACTGGAATTCTCATACGGAAAAAAACAACGGCAACAACAGCCACCCCAAAGCGAGTAGGAGTATACCGGCGGCAGCATACAGGCGTAGCCCAGGGCTTTGCCAGAGGGCGAGACTGCGTTGTTCCGGTGGATGGCGCCAGAGGCTCGGCAAGTAGTAGGCAAAGGAGAGAGCGCTACCAAGCAGGACGAGGATGGCGAGCCCCCAGCGCCGCGCTTCGACATCCGCCACCAGGACCCCGAGCTTGACAAAAAAGCCCAGAGTGGGCGGCATTCCCGCCAGGGAGAAAAGACTCACGACAAGGAGGCCCGCAGCCAGCGGGGCTTGCTGGCGTAGATGGCGCCAGGGCAGTCCCTGCGTATCTTCGGGGAGGCTCAGTAGAGCACCGAAAGCGCCGAGATGCATCAGCCCGTAGACCAGAGCATAGAAAGTGGCAACGATGAGCCCCAGGGGGCCGGCCGCCAAAGCGGCGAGAAAATAGCCGGCATGGGCAACGGCGGAATAGCCCAACATCCGCCGTGGCGTTGCGCTGCGCCAAGCGAGGAGGTTGCCGACGATGATGCTGAAAGCGGCGAGGACGAGATAAGGCAGCAGCCAAGCCCCGGAAACCCCGGCAAGATTGATCAGCAACCCCATGATGGCCACCTTAGCCACTGCCCCCAAATAGAGCAGGGCAGGGACTGGCGCTCCCGCATAGATGTCTGCGACCCAGGCGTGAAAGGGCGCTACCCCCAACTCGAATCCCAGGGCGGCCAGGAGCAAAAGAAAGCCCAGACGGGCGGCAAAGGTGCCTTCCAAGGGGCCAAGGGGCGGATTCAGGGCGAGGTCGCCATTGCCGAGGTAAATCAAAGCGATACCGAGGCCGAAAAAGGCCGAAGCGAGGGCGGCGAGGAGGGCATATTTCATTGCCGCTTCGAGGCTGTGCCGCGCGCTGCCAGGCCAAGCAAAAAGAGCAAAGAAGGGCAGCACCTGTAATTCCAGGCCAACGAAAATGCCCAGGAGCTCGTCGCTGCCCACCAACAGCAAGGCACCGAGCAGCACACTCAGGCAGAGGCCGGTAAATGCCCCGGGTAGGCGCCGCAGCAAGGGGTGGCGGGCTAAGACCAAGAAAACGGCGGCGCTGGCCAGGCCGAGATAGCTGCCGAGAATGCTGGCGCTGCTGTCCCAATAGAATCCCGCCCCCAGTTGCAGGCGGGCATGTAGTACCAAGGCGGTGGCGGCGAGGCTGGCTAGCGCCCCCCAATAAGGAGCGAGTCGCCCGAGTGCGGGGTGCAGGTCCAGGAAAAAGGCCAAGAGGGCGGCGAGGGCGACGGCAATGGGGGCCCACAGGGTGTGGTCAAGCGCCATGCGCGCCTCCTAGCACCAGCGGGGCATGCACCGGTAATAGTTGGGTAAAGTCGGCAAGCAGGCTCTGACTATGCAGCCCGAGATACAGGCTGGTGACGGCCAGGAGTAGAAAAATCCAGTATTCATGGCGATCGAGGTCGGCAATCGCTAGCGGCAGACGTGGGTTCAGATGACCGAGCATGCTGCGCTCGTAGGCGCGCAAAAAAACCACGAGATTGATGATCATGCCTAGGGTGGCGATGCCGGCCCAGAGGGGAGAAACCTGAAAACTACCGAGCAGGGTAAGAAATTCCCCCGGAAAATTGCCCAGGCCCGGCAGACCCAAGGCCATCAGAAAAAAGAAGAGGGTCCAGGCACCCAGGCGCGGTAGGGGACGAAAAAGTCCACCGAGCTCCTCCCAGTTGCTTGCCAGCCCGCGGGCGGCGAGCATCGCCAGCAGGGCAAAGAGGCCACCGGCAAGAATGGCATGGGCGATGCTCAAGAAGAGCGCCCCACTCCAGGCCTGTTCCTGCAGCGCAAAGAGCCCGAGGGCAACGAGATTCATGTGGCTGACGCTGCTGTAGGCGATGGTCTCCCGCAGATCG
>DDOU01000067.1:0-1686 GCA_002341825.1 Candidatus Igneacidithiobacillus taiwanensis
CGGGAAGATTGGGAAAATGTTCCCGATAGCGGGCATCGATGCGTAGATCGCAGCCCCAGCTGCGCAGGGCTTCGGCGAGCTGGGCGAGGGCGGGTAGGGCGCTGCTGTCGCGATACTTGCCGAGGAGAAAGATGCGCGCAAAGGCGGTCATGGAAATCTTTTCCTCATTGCTGTAGCGGGTGGCCGCAGTGGCTGCAGAACTGGTCGGCAGGGCCAACGCTCTGGCCACATTGCGGGCAGTAGGCGATGGGTGCTGGCGCGCTGGTCAATGCCGGAGGCGCCGGCGCGGGGAAGAAAGGTGCGGGCGCTGGTTCTTTTTTGTCGTCCACCAAAGCCCAAATGAGAGAGCCGAGCCAGCCGACCAGGCTCCAACCAAGAAAGAGATTGAGCAGAAAGATGGCCAGAAAATTGTGCGCCGAGCGGGAGTAGGCAATGACGCTGGGGATGAAGTATATCGCGGTCCCAACCACGATCATGAAGATGATGGCAATCATCATCCAAGCTCCCAGGTATGCGTGATCCATGCTTCCTCCGGTCAGTCCCGAAGCAATTATTCCACAAGCGCGTCGCCCCGGCGACTTGGCCCCTTGCCGTCCTGGCGCTATGCTGCCAAACAGAACTTTTTGTAAAGGAATCCGGTAATGCGCGTCGAATTTCCCATCATCAATCGCCTCGGTCTGCATGCCCGCGCCTCGGCAAAATTCGTCAGCATCTCCGCGCGCTACCCTTGTCAGGTATGGCTGGAGCGGGATGGGCATCGGGTCAATGGCAAGAGCATCATGGGCTTGATGACGTTGGCAGCGAGCCAGGGCACCGTGCTCACCCTGGAAACCGAGGGCGAGCAGGAAGCCGAGTGCAGCGCCGCCCTCTGCGCCTTGGCCGCCAACTATTTTGGAGAGGGCGAGTGACCTTCGAACTGGCAGGTATCGGCGCGGCGGCGGGCATTGCCATTGGCACCGCCGTGGTGCTCGAGCCGGCTGCCATCGAAATTCCCGACTACAGCATCGCCGCGGCCGATGTGGATGCCGAGGAACAGCGCCTGCGCGGCGCCCTTGCCTTGGCGCGGGATGAGTTGCTGCGGGTGCGTGAGGCGATTCCCCGCGATGCCCCCCAAGACACCCGGCTCTTCATCGACGCCCACCTGCTCATGCTCGACGACCCTGCCCTGCGCGATCGGCCCATTCGTCTCATTCGCGAACAGCGCCGCAATGCCGCCTGGGCCCTGCATCATGAACGCGAGCGTCTTCTCGAAGTCTTTGCGCGGATGGAGGACGCCTATCTGCGCAGCCGCAGCGAGGATGTGCTGCAAGTTACGGACCGCGTATTGCGACATCTGGTCGGTGCCCAGGTGGCGCAGCTGGCGGCGGCAGACCGGATCATCGTCGCCGCGGAACTGAGCCCTGCCGACACAGTTCTCCTCAAAAATGGCTCCGTCCTTGGTTGGGTGACGGATTTTGGTGCTGCTACCTCGCACTCGGCGATTCTGGCGCGTAGCCTCGGCCTGCCGGCGGTGGTTGGCACCCACCAGGCAACCCGCTTGCTGCGCAGTGGCGATCAATTGGTGGTGGACGGCGAGAATGGCACGGTGCTCGTCAACCCGAGTCCGGAGTTGCTGGCCGACTACCGCGAAATCCAGGAACGGCGACAACGCCGACGACGTCTGCTCGAAGAGGAGCGAGACCTGCC
>DDOU01000067.1:1750-6091 GCA_002341825.1 Candidatus Igneacidithiobacillus taiwanensis
GAAGGCATCGGCCTCTTCCGCAGCGAGTTTCTCTTCATGAATCGCGCCGACAGTCCCAGCGAAGAAGAGCAATACCAGGCCTTTGCCCGCGTGTTGCGAGAACTACCGGGTACCGAGATCACCATTCGTTCCGTCGATGTCGGGGCCGATAAGCTGCTTGCCGACAGCGATCTGCAAATCCATGCCCAGGGCCTCAATCCGGCCCTGGGACTGCGCGGTTTGCGTCTATGTTTGCGGCGCCCCGACTGGTTTCGTCGCCACTTGCGCGCCATCCTTCGTGCCTCGGCCCTGGCGCCCTTACGACTGATGCTGCCCATGGTCAGCACCATCCACGAGGTGCAGCAGGTGCGCCAGCTGGTGGGGCAACTGCAGCGCGAGTTGCGTGCCGAGGGGCACGCGGTGGCCGAGCACTTGCCCATCGGCATCATGGTAGAGATCCCTGCCGTTGCCATGGCAGCGCATTGTTTTGCCGAAGTCTCGGATTTTTTCTCTATCGGCACCAACGATCTCACCCAATACGCCCTGGCGGTGGATCGCGGCGATGACGACGTCAACGGCCTGTTCGATCCCCTACATGTAGGGGTGTTGTCGATGATCCAACATACCATTGCTGCTGGTGCGGCGGCGGGCATCCCCGTTGCCATGTGTGGCGAAATGGCCGCCAATCCGCAGTGGACCCCGCTTCTGCTGGGTCTTGGTCTGCGCCAGTTCAGCATGTATCCGGGTGCCATTCCCGAGGTGAAGGCGGCTATTCGTCACTGCGATTTGGAGGAAGCCAAGGTTCTGGCTCTGGCTGCCCTGACCGGAGATGCGGCCATCGCCTCGCCAGCGGATGATGGCGCGCACTGAGCGCTTTGCCTGGCTAGGACTCGCCTTTTTTGTCCTGGTCTTGGCGACGTATGTGGGCGTCGTGGTTGGTGTACCGCGATATCTTTTGGCGCGGGTACTCAGCAACGCCCTGCAAGAGCCGGTCGCCCTCGCCCAAAACCCGCTCGTGACTACCGATGCTTCCGGTTTGACGCTGGAGTTACCGGGGCTGCGGGTCGGCAAACAACTGCTGCAAGTGCAACGTCTGCAGGCTTTCTGGTCGTGGCGAGCAATCCGCCGAGGGCGCTGGTACGATCTGCAATTGCGTCTTGATGCGCCACGCTTGCGCGGCCCTTGGCCCCGTCGCGGCGGCTCTTCTGGGGGATCGCCCACCCTTCCGGCGCGTATCGATATCCACAATGGCGAAGTCACCTGGCCTGTCGGTGGCAAAGAACTGCAGTTGCGCGACTTGCAGCTGCGCTACCAAGCCAAGCAGGGGGGGAGCGTCGATGGCCAACTGCGCTATGGCAGCCAAAGCCTTCGGCTCCATGGTCTCTACCAGATGCCAATGGGAGGCAAGGCGGGCGTGCTACGTGTACATGCCGTGGGCGCCAAGGAAGCTCTGCAGATGGCGGCGCAGCTGCAAACCACGGGCGCCGCCATACGCAGCCAGCAGGGCAAGCTAGACCTGCGTTGGGGAGGGTACTCGGGTACCTGGCAATGGCAGGGGCTGCGCTACGTTCCCGGGCGGGAGACCCTGCAGATACAGCACTGGCAGCTGCGGGCGCAGCCGCAGTTGCAAGGGGAGGGCAGTTTTACACTGCACTGGCACAAACCTTTGCGTCTACAAGCCAGGTGGCAGCTGACGAGCGAGAATCTGCCGGCCTGGCTAGCTCTAGCGGGTGTTCAGTCCTTGTCGGCGCAACAACGGGCGGCTCTGGAACCGGCGGCCGTGCAGGGAGAGTTGCGCTGGACCGGCAATGCTGCCATCAGCATCGATAAGCTGCAGGGAATACTTGGCACAACCCACTTTCTGGCACGGCTCGAGCGGCCGACACCCACTGCCCCTTGGGAAGTGTCGGCAACGATCCCGAGGCTGCGGCTTGATCCTTGGTTATCGTCCAGCCCTTCCCGCCGCCCCAAGCCCTTTGCCCTGCCAAGCCTTCCCGCGCAATGGCCGCCCTTGCGCGGCAGCCTCGAGATCGGGGTGCTTTCTTGGGGTAAGTGGCAGGCCAAACAAGTGCGCATTGCCTTGCAGCAGGCGCAGTCATGAAGCGCCCGCCCTTGGCCGAGTTGCTGCTACCTTGGTATGCCGAGGCGGGACGGCATCATTTGCCTTGGCGGCAGAATCGCGACACCTATCGCCTGTACCTTGCCGAGATCATGCTGCAGCAGACCCGGGTAGAGACGGTACAACCCTACTACCAGCGGTTTCTTGCCCGCTTTCCCACTTGGCAGAGTCTGGCTGCGGGCGATCTCGATACGGTTTTGGCCCTGTGGAGCGGCCTCGGCTACTATGCCCGCGCCCGCAATGCCCATGCCGCGGCGCAAAGGGTGGTGCAGGTCTTTGGTGGTGAATTTCCCCATGCCCTGGAGGCGGCAATGACCTTGCCTGGGGTGGGGCGTAGTACCGCCGCTGCGGTGCTCGCCAGCGCCTACGGGCAGCGTCAGGCCATCCTCGATGCCAATGCCCGGCGGGTGCTGTTTCGCTACCATGGGCTGCGCGGCGCGCCGCGAGATGCGGCCAACGAGCGCCGGCTCTGGCAGCTTGCGGAGCAGGAAACCCCCGCGCAAGCTCATGATTATAATCAGGCAATCCAGGATCTGGGGGCCTTGTTCTGCCTTTCCCGCCGTCCTCGTTGTGCAAACTGCCCATTGCAAGGGCCCTGCGCCGGGCCGGAGACTGCACCTGCTGTCGCGTCTCCTCCCGTCAAGCCGCGGCGCCCGGCTTGGTTTTTGTTTGCGCGCAGCGACGATGACCGCGTTCTCCTCGAGCAGCGGCCGCAGCGCGGCATCTGGGGCGGCCTCTGGGCCTTGCCCTGGTTTGTCCCCGCTGATCCTGCCGCCGAGGATTTTACCGCGCTGCAGCAATGGGCCGAGGGAGAGTATGCCCTCCATCTCGAAATCGCTGCTGCGCAACCCTGGCGGCAGCATGTCTTTACGCATTTTCAGCTCGACTATCGGGTCATCGAAGCCCGCCTGCAGGCCTTTGGCACCGCTGAAACCCGTAGCAAAACCTCGCTATTCTCCACCGATCAGCTCGCCACCCTGGCTCTGCCCAGCCCTCTCCGCCGCTTGCTGCTGGGGCACTGATCAGCGTCCATCACTCCCAGAAAAGGGATTAGCGATCGCCCCAGCGCTTCTACCACCGCGTCGGGCAAAGGCGAGGGCAGGGCATTGCCATGAGCGGGGCGGCATCGATTCGCGATGCTGAGCTAGCGATACCGTAGCTCGCACCGGTTTGCCATGGTTCTGGACATCCTCCGAGCCTGTCGCTACCCTCCACAGGCATTGCTGCAGCGGTGGTCGCTGCGGATCTGGTATTACTGGGAGGCTGCGACGTGACGAGAATGGTGCACTGCGTCAAATTGGGCAAGGAAGCGGAAGGATTGGATCGTCCCCCCTATCCGGGTCCCTTGGGGGCGCGTATTTACCAAGAAGTCTCCAAGGAGGCTTGGCAGGATTGGCTCAAACACCAGACGATGCTGATCAACGAGTACCGACTCTCGCCCATCGATCCCAAGTCGCGTTCCTTTCTAGAAAAACAGATGGAAGCCTTCTTCTTTGGTGGTGGCGCCGAGACTCCCGAAGGCTACGTTCCGCAGTCCTGATAGCTCTGTCGCTCTTTGGCGACGGTGCTACTCTTGGTATCGGGCCTGCCACGGTATTTGGGCTGAGAGCCTAGTCGCTTGATGCTTTAGGCCTTTTCCTTGGCAGGGTAAAGGCTCTGGGGATGGTTTACCGTTTTGGGGCTGGCGGCGATGGATTGTAGTGTCCATCGCATTCGCTTTCGCCCGACAGTCCGGGCTTTCCTGTTGCGCGAAAAATTTCATAACTATTTGTTTTAATTAATATAAATTATTTGGCACAAAAACTGCTTTCCAGAAGGTGCTGACTTTGTATCAGCCCGCGTAAGCGGATCTCAACTTTTGGAAGGAGTGTTTATGAAGAAGATTGTTGCTCTCACGGCTGCCCTGTCTTTCCTGACCGCCAGCGCCAGTTTCGCTGCTGAAGAGGCCCCTGCCGCTGCCGCCGCCGAGAAGCCGGCTGTTGCCGAAAAGGCGCCGATGGAGAAGGCTGAGCACCACACCAAGCACTATCATCATCACAGCAAGAAGCATCATGTGGTGAAGAAGGCCGAGCCCAAGAAGGCGGAAGCGCCTGCGGCCGAGGCTCCTGCCGCTGCCGAGTAATCCAGCGAGCTAAGCTTAAGGGCCGGGAACGTGAGTTCCCGGCCCTTTTCTGTTGGGTGCTGCCGAACCCAGCAGGGTGCAGCAGCTGATCCGCTTAGATCCGCTTAGGCCTGCTTCCAGG
>DDOU01000072.1:0-752 GCA_002341825.1 Candidatus Igneacidithiobacillus taiwanensis
GGGTAATCGAGGCCAGCCGAAATGGAGTGGGTGGCTTCGATCTGCCCATTGGCATCGCTCATTAGATAGGTGCGGTTGCCGTGCAGTACCCCGGGCCTACCGGCAGTCAGGGGTGCGGCATGTTTGCCCGTTTCGATACCCAGGCCTGCCGCCTCGACCCCGATCAGGCGCACGCTGCTGTCTTCGATGAACGGGTAAAACAGGCCCATGGCATTGCTGCCGCCGCCCACACAAGCAATGCAGACATCCGGTAACCGCCCGGTCTGCTCCAGGCACTGGGCGCGGGCCTCGTCACCAATGACCCGATGAAAATTGCGCACCATCTCCGGGTACGGATGGGGACCGGCCACGGTGCCGATCACATAAAAGGTGTCTTCGACATTGCTCACCCAGTCGCGCAGCGCCTCATTGAGGGCATCTTTGAGGGTGCGCGAACCACTGCGCACGGGCGCAACGGTCGCCCCCAGCAGGCGCATGCGGTAGACGTTGCTGGACTGACGCTGAATGTCTTCCTCGCCCATGTAGACCACACATTCCATACCGTAGCGGGTGGCTACGGTTGCCGTGGCGACGCCGTGCTGACCAGCGCCGGTCTCGGCAATCAAGCGCCGTTTGCCCATGCGCCGGGCGAGCAAAGCCTGACCGACGGCGTTATTGATCTTGTGCGCACCGGTGTGATTGAGGTCTTCGCGCTTGAGGAAGATCTGCGCGCCCCCGAGTTCGCGGGAAAGACGCTCGGCATGGTAAAGAGG
>DDOU01000072.1:788-1404 GCA_002341825.1 Candidatus Igneacidithiobacillus taiwanensis
GGATCGCGCTGGGCCTCGGCATAGGCAGCCTGCAGTTCGTCGAGGGCGGGAATCAGGGTTTCGGCAACAAAGCGACCACCGTAAACGCCAAAATGTCCCTTTGCATCGGGTTGCTGATACGTAGTCATTTTCCGCCTTCTCCTGCCCCACGGGCCTGTGCAACGAATCGCTCCATTTTGCCACGATCCTTGCGTCCTGGCGAAATCTCCACACCGCTGCTCACGTCTACGGCGTAGGGCCTGGCGATGGCGATGGCGGTCGCCACATTTTCTATCGTCAGGCCACCGGCAAGGATGAGCGCTGGGCTTTCCTGAGGCAGATGCCACCAAGTAAAACTTTGGCCGGAACCGCCAAAAACGCGTTCGTCGCGTTTATCGAGAAGGAGCCCTTGGGCGCTGGCATACTGCTCTTGCCAGGGGCGCAAGTCGCAGGGGCCGCAAAGACGCAGGGCTTTGAGGTAAGGACGAGAAAAACTCGCGCAAAAATCTGCGGGTTCGTCGCCGTGAAACTGGAGAACGTCGAGGGGACAATGAGCCAGTACCTGATCCACCCAACCCGCTTCCGGATTGACAAAAAGCCCAACACGGCTGACGAAGGGGGGTAGCGCCGCCAGGAT
>DDOU01000072.1:1452-5437 GCA_002341825.1 Candidatus Igneacidithiobacillus taiwanensis
CCGATGGCATCGGCGCCAGCGGCGGCAGCAGCAAGGGCATCCTCTACGGAGGTGATACCGCAAATCTTTACCCGCACCATACCTGTACCCCCTCAAAACCGCGCGTCTTGGCCAAAAATGCCCGGGCAGCCGGGCAATCGGAATCTATCCGGATAGACCACCGAGTGGAAATATAGGCCGTCGGGGGGAGCCGTCATACCGGCGCGGCTGCGGTCCCGACTGGCCAGCACTTCCTCGACCCAAGCCACGGGTCGTTCGCCACGACCAACCAAGAGCAAAGTCCCCATCAAATTGCGCACCATGTGATGCAGAAAGGCATTGGCCTCGAGGGAGGCGACCAGCATATCGGCCTGGCGCACGATGGCAAAGCGAGACAAGGTACGCACGGGGCTTTTGGCCTGGCAACCGGCAGCGCGAAAGGCAGAAAAATCGTGGGTGCCGAGCAGCAGCTGCGCCGCTTCTGCCATACGCTCGTGGTCCAGCGCTTGCGCCACCCAGGTCACCCGACCTGCAAGCAAAGCAGGACGCTCCGGCCGGTTGAGGATCAGATAGCGGTAGCTGCGCTGGGTAGCCGAAAAGCGGGCATGAAAGTCTGCCGGTACCGGCTTTGCCCAGCGTACGCTCACCGCCGTGGGCAAAAAACGGTTACAGCCGCGTACCCAGGCAATCTCCGGCCGCGAGACGGGACTATCAAAATGCACTACCTGACAGAGGGCATGCACCCCGGCATCGGTACGACCCGCCACGGTCACGCGGATGGGAAGGTCTGCCACCGCGCTCAGGGCAGCCTCTACTTCTCCCTGTATCGTGCGCTGGCCATCCTGCCACTGCCAACCCGCATAGCCGCTGCCATCATACTCAAGACCCAGGGCCCAGCGCTGCGATTGGCCCGCGTCCTCTACCGGCAAGGCTCAAAGCTCCAAGAGCAGGGCCGCGGCCTCTTCCCGTTGCTGGGGATTACCCGATTTCTGTACCTCTTCGAGTAGCTCTCTCGCACTGGCTGTATCCTTCATCTCGATGTAGGCGCGTGCCAACTCGAGCTTCGGACCCGATGCATCCCAATCATCCGGCGTCGCCGCCTGCTCTTGATGCGCGCCCCCGAGTTCCCAGCCATCGTCAAAAGACAGGGCGGAAGCTGCGGCAGTATGTTCAGGTTCCCCGCCGTCTTTGGCTACCGGCTCAGCCTCTGGACTCAGGCGCTTGAAGTGCTCATCCAATTCCGCAAAGAGACCGTGGGCGGCAGGCTGGCTTGCCGGTTCGGCATCTGCTTCCTCGTGTGCCCAAGAATCCCCAAAATCGAATTCGAGCCGTTGCAGCGGCGCATCGGATGTCTGCGGCTCTTCCTCGTGCTCCTGCGCTTTGGGAGCGACGGGTTGCTGCGGTAGATCCGCGGGCTCGGTAGGCAAACGCGCAGCCTCGGCGGTTTTTCCCTGCCCCAGCACATCCCAGGTGGGAAGGGAATCCTCGGAGATGTGAAATTGATCGCGCATGCGATCGGAAAGATCGAGAAAGGCGCTGTGATTTCCGGTTTCCACGTATAAAGGCAACAGATGCTCGTAAAAGGCGCGGCGCTGCGGGTCTTGCTCGATGGCCTCCTGCAAAACCGAAATTGCGAGATCCGTCTTACCATAGGTATGGTAGAGCTGCGCTTGTTCGATGGGATCGACAGCAAATTGCCGCCCCGTATCCGTCTCCTCAGCCACTGGCGGCAAGGGTCCACGCACGGGCGGCGCCATTGGGTTACCAACCGGCGCCTGCAAGCGCTCGGGCACGGGAGAGGCAGGCACAGGAGCCGGCGCAGGCGAAACGGGTGGCGTAGCCGGGGCAGTAGGTCGCGGTTTTTCTGGCGGGGTGACGATCGGCGGCGCCGCAACCACCGGCTCCTGTCGGCGACCTTGTAAGCGCGGATCCTGCTCGGCAGCGACAAAGGGCGCCGTAAGAGCCCCTACTTCAGCCTGCCGACGTCGCCGCAATAGCAACAATAATGCCAAAATAAAGAGCAAGTTGGCGCCCAACGAAACCCAAAGCCAGGGAAAAGCATGGGTCTGCCGTTGCAAAGCGTTTAGCTCTGCCGTCTTTTCCGACAATTGCTGCTGGGCAATATTGAGACGTAGCTGCGCCAAGCGCAGGGCTTTCTGCAAGGCCTCTAGCTGATCATTGCTGCCACCCGCGGCGGCAGCACTGCTGCCCGTCGCCACTGTCGAGGCGGCATCTGCCGTGACGGGATTCGATTGCGCCGGTGTCGTCGCGGCAACCGCACTGGAACTTTTTGTTTTACCTCTCTTGGTGCTGACCGCATTAGCAGTTTGCGTCGCAGGAGCAATCGAGGCTGAGGCAACCATCTTGAAGCCATCGTTTTCTCGCATAATACGCAACGCTGCCGGGCCCCTGTTTTCGGGCGCTGTCACAAGCCTTAAGACTGCTGCCGACTCGCGCGTGCCAATGGCACGCATACTGGCCGTAGAAGGAACCCGCAGCCGCGCGCCCGCCCGTAACAGATTCGGGTCGCCATTGATGAAGGCCTGCGGATTTTCCCGAAACAGCCCAGTCATAGCCTGCAAAAGGGTGACGCCACGTTGCTGACGCACGGTGTTGGCGAGCAAGTAGAGACAGCTTCCGTCGGCCGCCGTTACGGTCGTAGCTGCACGCCCGCGCCGCGCCGCGAGGCTAGGTGGATAGTCATCATCGATGGGAGCACTCGCAGAGGCATCACTGGCTCGACCGGTTTGTACGCGCGAGACCATCCCCGGCACTGCGTGGTACTCGCGGACTATCTGCCCACCCGCCCAGTCCAGCCGCACTAGAAAAGGGATATTGCCGGAGGGCAGAGGAGTAGGACTCTGGATGACGATTGCCGGCTTTTCCCCCGTGCGCAGGCTAAACTTCCAGTCGCGAGAACTGGCTGCCTCGGGCAGGTGAATCATGGCGTAGGCCGCAGGGTCGGCAAGCCCAACGCGCATCTGCGAGATTTCATCGGGATGCGCGCTAATGATCGGAATCTCCGCCTGGAAAGGCTCTCCGGCACCGGAAAGCACTATCAAATTCCCCAACCCCAGAGCCTGCGCCGCTCCTGGTAAAGCCATTCCCAAGGACAACAGGGTCGGCGCCCAGTATTTCTTCATGCTACCTTCCTTTCCGTGCAGCCACTGCGCGACCGGAGCGACCATACAATTCGCCAATGCCTCACAGGTGGTCACGAATGAGCATCTCTGCAATCTGAATACTATTCAGTGCTGCACCCTTACGAATGTTGTCGGCAACCACCCAAAAATTCAGGCCGCGCTCATGGCTACAATCCTCGCGAATGCGACCGACCCAGGTTGAGTCCTTGCCCGCCGCGTCGAGGGCCGTTGGCCATGCGCCCGGCTCCCGCTCATCGAGGAGTTCCACACCCGGCGCCTTGGCGAGCAATTGCCGCAATCCATCCGCACTGAGCTTTTCTTTGGTCACCACATTGACGGCCTCGGAATGCCCATAGAAAACCGGCACTCGCACGCAGGTAGCGGTAAGCGCCAAATCGGGAATCTCAAGGATTTTTCGGCTTTCCCAGAGCATTTTCATCTCTTCTTTGGTATAGCCGTTTTCCTGAAAGACATCGATTTGCGGCAAGCAATTGAAGGCAATCCGCTTGGGAAATACCGAAGGCGGCACATCCTCCTGCTTGAAGATTCCCAGCGTTTGTCGCCCCAACTCCTGGATGGCTCGGTTGCCAGCGCCACTGACTGCCTGATAGGTGGACACCACCACCCGCTCCAGGCCCACGGCATCGGCGATGGGCTTGAGCGCCAGCAACATTTGAATTGTCGAGCAGTTGGGGTTGGCAATGATGCCCCGTTGTCGATAGTCGNNAATGCGCTGCGGGTTGACTTCCGGTACCACCAGGGGAATGTCGTCTTCGTAGCGATAGCGTGAGGTGTTGTCGATGACCACGGCGCCCGCTGCCACCGCCCGCGGCGCGTATATTTCGCTCGCTGCCGCACCCGCG
>DDOU01000072.1:5467-6180 GCA_002341825.1 Candidatus Igneacidithiobacillus taiwanensis
GGTCTTGCCAGCATAATCGAGGGTGCCGCCGGCAGAGCGCTCGCTGGCCAGTAATATCAGTTCGCCGACAGGGAAATTGCGCTCAGCGAGGATCTCCCGCATCACTTCGCCCACCGCACCGGTGGCGCCGAGGATAGCTACGGTATACGCATTCTTTTTCATGCCTGTCCTCCCGCGCGTAGCGCAGCAACCACCGCCTCTCCCATGGCGCGGGTACCGACGATTTTGCTGTCGCCGGTGGCAATATCGGCAGTGCGCAGCCCTTGGTCGAGTACGGCGTGCACCGCCTTCTCGATGCGCACGGCCCACGCCTCCTGATCCAGGGAGTGGCGTAGCAGCATGGCTACCGAGAGGATCGTTGCCAGCGGATTTGCCTTGTCTTGCCCGGCAATATCCGGGGCCGAGCCATGGATCGGCTCATACATGCCCCGCCCCTCGCCCAAGGAGGCGGAGGCGAGCATACCAATGGAACCGGTAAGCTGGCTTGCTTCGTCGGAGAGAATGTCACCAAACATATTGCCCGTAAGGAGCACATCGAATTGCGCTGGGTTGCGGATCAACTGCATCGCCGCATTGTCGACGTACATGTGCTCCAGGGTCACGTCGGGGTAGTCCCGTGCCACCTCGTTGACGACCTCCCGCCACAGGCGAGTCGTCTCGAGGACGTTGGCCTTGTCGACGGAGCACAGTCGCCGCCGGCGTCCTTGTGCCGC
>DDOU01000088.1:0-4732 GCA_002341825.1 Candidatus Igneacidithiobacillus taiwanensis
TATGGTGCAGAATCACCTCATGCAAATCCTCACCCTGGTGGCCATGGAACCGCCACCCTCGCTCGAGGCAAATGCCCTACGCGACGAAAAGGTAAAGGTCCTACGCTCCATTCGTCCAATTCCCAAAACCGCCATCCATTCCCATGCGATCCGCGCGCAGTACGGCCCGGGACTCGTTGATGGGCAACACGTACCCGGTTATGCAGAGGAGCCCGGGGTGGCTCCAGGATCCATTACCGAAACCTTTGTGGCGGCAAAATTTTATGTCGATAACTGGCGATGGCGCGGTGTACCTTTCTACCTGCGTACCGGCAAGCGGATGCCCAAAAAATCCTCCAGTGTTGCCATTCGCTTTCGTCACACACCGCAGCAGTTATTTCGGGAAACCCCTATCGATCGTATCGAGCCCAATTGGATTTTGTTGTCGCTTGAGCCCGAAAGTCTAAAGATTGAGTTGCACGTGAAAGAACCGGGCTTGGAGATGCGCATTCGCCCGACCCAGCTCAACGCCAGCTATCGTCGCGAAGGAGAAAAGGAACTCGACGCCTACGAGGCCCTGCTTCTCGATGTGATGGAAGGCGACAAGGCCCTCTTCATTCGCTTTGATGAAGTGGAATGGGCCTGGCGGGCTGTCGATCCCTTCATCAAAACCTGGTCGCGCGAGCTCGATTACATCATTACCTATCCCGCCGGCTCCTGGGGGCCGGAGGAGGCGACGCGGATCATGGACAAGGAAGATCAATTTTGGCGTAACGCGCTGTAATGTCGCTATCGACCGACAACTAGAGCACCGCGCATTGGCGGAGAATCAGCACCATTTCCCTGTATGATTGTAGCTGTCGGGCTACAGCCGGCGTAGCCAGCGGGGAGATTATTCTTTATTTTCCAATATGATATAGGCATCTAATACGTTGGCATCATTCATGCTTGTAGCTCACTCATCGAACTTCTGAGGAAAAAGCTATGTGCAAGGATCTTCTGAAGGCTGACGAAGTGACCCGTTTGGCGCGGGCGCTGCACGCCCTGGCTCATCCCCTTCGCTATCGCATGCTCTGTCTCCTGGGCGCTGGAGAAATGAATCTGCAACATATCGCCAACGCGGTACACACCAGTCACAGTAACGCCGCCCAGCACCTGCAGTTACTAGAGAAACAACAGCTGGTGCGCATTCGCCGCACGGCAAGCCGCATCTACTATCGCCTGAGCGATCAACGCACTCTGCGTCTACTTGCGGTTTGCCGCCACATTCTCGGTTGAACCCTTCAGCGTTGGCGCGCATCGGCGCGGAGCTCCCAACTCAACTCGACGCACAGCCCTGAGACGCCATCCGTTCGATTGCGTAGGCGTAGCTGTATACCCTGCGCCTCTGCAATCTGTCGTGCAATGGCGAGCCCTAGGCCACTGCCCTCGCTATGGCCGCGGGCACTATCGCCGCGGCTGAAGGGCTCGAGTAGGGTCTCTAACAGCTCTTCCGGAATCCCCGGGCCATAATCGCAAAAACTCAATACGCCGCGACCGTCGCGCTTTTGCAGGCGAACATCGACCGTATCGCCAGCGTAGCGACGCACATTATCGAGTATATTGTCGAATAAGCGTCGTAAGGCCTCGTAGTCGCCCCGAAATGGATAGCGTCGGGGTAATTGCGCCTGCCATTTTCCCCCGGCGCGCGTAAAAGCTTCGCCGGTCACCTGCAATAAAGCAACCAGATCGAGATCAGCGATACGTGCTGAACTGCCGCGGCCAATGGCCAAGGATTGCCCGAGAAGATCGTTCATCCGCCGCGCATCTTCCAGCAGGCCAGCGCGCAATTCTTCTGGCGTATTCTCGGGCAATAGCTCCAACGCCATCTGTATGCGTGCGAGCGGGGAGCGAAGATCGTGGGATATTCCAACGAGAAGCAAGGACTGTTGGTCGATCATTGCCTGTAGCCGCGTGCGCATACGCTCGAAGGCCGCCAAAAGATCGTGAAATTCTCGTGCACCGTTTGCTGGTAACACCGGCAAAGGGGCATTCCATTTGCGCCGCAGCGCATCGGTGAGCACAGCCAACGGACGCAATACCCGGCGCACCAGAATGATCGTCAAGACCAATAACGCGAGGGTAGAGACGCCAAGGATAAAAATCAGACCCAAGGGCAAGGTCGCGGTCAAGCGCCGGCGCGCAAAATGCATCCAGATCGATTGCCCATGGGCGGGAATCACCACCCACAGGGTTTCTTTAGGGTCATGAGCAGTGAATACCGCTACCGGATGACCAAGGCGACGCCGTAACTCCGCGGCAAGAATCTTGCCATACAGGTGACTACGATTGCCCGTCACATCAAAATTGGTCGGTGGTGCTCCAATCTCGATGTGGTTGTCGCGGGAGAGGCGTTGCAAGAACTGTGGGCGCTCCGCCGCGGGCATTTGGGCGTAGGTTTGTGCGCTCATAATGAGTAGTCCAGCGAGATCCTCTGCCGAGCGCAGTGCCAAAGGATAGAGTACGGTAAGGATGATCGAAAGCAGGGAAAAAATCTGCAGCGCGATGATACCCATGGCCAAGGTGCCGGCGGTTTGCCGAAAAAGACTAGGGCGTCGCATGGTTGTCGTTCCTATACCCAAATCCAAAATAGTTGCCAAAGGATCACTGGCAAGGCGATGGCGCCTACATAGCGACCGACGATCCGCCCATTCTCGTTTACCAGTAAGGTGGTGGGCGTGAGTACAATCCCTCCGGCCACAGCCGTTGACTGGTCGCTAGCCAAGTAAACGGGATAATTGATGCCCAACTGCCGCACACGTGCCTGCACTGCCGCAGAGCTACTTCCCGGCACCGCCAACCCAACAATGCCAAAATGTTTGCCGCCAAACCAGTGCTGGAGACGCACGAAGAGCGGCGTTTCGGCAATACAGGGAGGGCAATCCGGTGCCCAATAGTTGAGCAAAAGGATTTCATGTGGTTGCGGTCGGATCTCCTCACGCTGACCAGTAAGACTTGTGACCAGTAGAACCGGCGGTAGTTGTGTTTGCAAACGCTCGGAACCCTGGCTACCCCGCCATTGGGTAAACGCATATATCGCGATGACTAGCAAAAACCAGAGCAAGAGTTCTAGCCAAAATCGCCGTCTCTGCAGAAAGGTGAGCACTTTTTCCTCCGATTTCCAATCCAAGAACATGGCATGCGCAGTGTCGAGAAACAAGATCCAGCAGCCGGATAACTAATAATAATACTTGGTTATAGTATTTTACGCTTTGTGGATATGACCCACATGTTTGGTTCATATCCACCGAATCTTGCTTGTCAAAGCACGTTTTTCAACGAGTTATGGCCTTTTTCCAGCTGGTACAGTGATTGCTTATATAACAATGTACATTGATGTTGACTGTACACATGCACAATGGAAAAAAGGAGTGAGTCATGGTTTTAGAAAATACTCTTCCCGTGCTCCTCAGCCGTATGGACTTCGCTTGGATTACTTCCATGCACATCCTTTGGACGCCGATGACCATTGGGATGTCTTGGTTACTATTTATCCTGGAGGTCGCTTGGCTGCGCACGGGCAACGAGCGCTGGTACAAACTCAATCGCTTCTTCGAGAAGATCTTCATCATCAACTTTGGCGCTGGTGTAGCCACNNGGCGTGACCATGGAGATGGCCTTTGGCATCCTCTACGGCCCCTTCTCGCAAGCCGTCGGTCCCTTCTTTGGCAACATTCTGGGCTTTGAGACCATTACCGCCTTCATGTACGAAGCGGGCTTCATCGGTCTCATGGTCTTTGGCTGGGGCAAAGTCAGTAAGGGCATGCATCTCTTTGCCACCTTCAACGTCGGGCTTTCTTCCAGTCTTTCGGCGATGTGGATTCTGGTCGCCAACTCCTGGATGCAGACCCCCAACGGCGTCGTCCTGAAAGATGGTCTTTTCCAGGTCACCAATTGGTGGCATGCCATCCTCAACGATAATTTCGTCTGGGGCTTCCCGCACATGTGGGTGGCAACGATAGAACTGGCACTCTTTGTGTTTGCCAGTGTCAGTGCTTGGTTCATCCTCAAGAACCGTAATGCGGATCTCTTCACCAAGCTTCTCAAGCCNNACTCTGCTCGCCCTGCTTATCGTTACCCCAATCCAAATTTATATTGGCGACACCTTGGGGCGTGATGTGGCAATGACCCAGCCGACTTCACTGGCGGCTATGGAGGGGCATTACCATACCTATCTACCGGATGGTAAGGTAAATACGGGCTGGCATTTGATCGCCTTCCCCAATGCCAAGAACGACGGCAACAGCTTTGCCATTACCATTCCCCATGTCCTTAGTCTGCTCGAGACCCACACCTGGAATGGGAAGGTAACGGGTATGGACAGCTTCCCGGCCAAGGATCGCCCGGATGTCTGGGTGCCTTTCTATGCCTTCCGCATCATGGTCGCGATCGGGTTCTTTCTCTTCGCCGTTGCCCTCTGGGGTAACTGGTTGCGCCTGCGCGGCAAACTCAATGCCGAATCCCTGCGTAAGAACCCGTGGTTTTTACGTGCCGTGGTTTTTTCGGGCTTCTTACCCTACCTCGCTATCTGGTGCGGTTGGTGGACGCGAGAGATCGGTCGTCAGCCTTGGGTGGTCTTTGGGCTGATGCGGACCTATCAGGGTGTGAGCCACATGACGGTCGGCCAGGAAATCGTCTGGTTCGTCGGCTACATCGCCTTTGAGCTCATGGTTTGGGCGGGGGCCTGGTATTTCTTCAGCCGCGTCATTGCCAA